>JAAYBA010000467.1 GCA_012719085.1 Planctomycetota bacterium | reverse complement strand
TGACGACGTACCAGAGTGCTGCCGCCGGCAGGTGAAAAGCGGGCGAGCCGACCACTTTGAGGGTCTCGCCGCCGAAGTTGCCGAACCCCTCGTGTCGGTCGAAGTGGTCCGCGACGTCGTCGTCGGCGCTGCCGTTGTGCATCGCCACGCTGGCCAGTCCCGCCCAGGCGAGCAGGGCCAGGTTGTCCTGGTGGAAGAACGTGGCCTTCGCGTCGGTTTTGAGCCGGTCGGGGAAGATACGCAGATCGGCCTTGGCCGACTCGACCCAGCTCGGCGCAGCTGTATCCGGTTCGGCCGCCCCGCCCGGAAGCGACAGCGCCGAGACACACACGCACAGCAGATTCCTGACCCATCGTGACATCATAGGCCGGCGATTATCGCAGAACCCCTTGCGAGAATCAAGTCCCGACTCGCCCCTGGGTACATGACCGCTCTTGCGATCAGGCTTGCTCTGACCCTTTCAGCCGGGCCTCTGTTCATGGCCGGCCAGGACGAACTCGAAATCCGAAACACGAAACTCGAAACAAATCCAAAGCACGAAATCCAATTGCCATAAACGCGCCTCGGTTTGCATGGATCCAGTTGCACGCGATGGCCTCCGTGCTTCGAGCTTGGCTTCTGGGTCATTCGGGCTTGTTTCGAGATTCCGACTTCGTCATTCGTGCTTCTGCGGTGTGCCTAACCGAGCAGTGCAGAAACGGTCGTGCGCCCCTGGCCCCTTCCGCCTGAGCTTGCGCAGCCAGAGTCGGGTGACAGCGAAGAAGAGGAGGATGTCGCAGGCCAGAATCGCGCCGAACGACGCCCAGTCCCTCGCAAGCCACGCCCGGATTAGCAGCCAGGCGGTCGCGCCAAAGATGCCGCCTCCGACGCCCCCGTAGAACGATTCCATGTTGATGCGAGTCGGCAGGTGTTCCGTGCCATTCTCGATCTGTATCCGCTGTTGCCCTGCCTTGGCCCAGACGATCAGAGCCAGCAGGAGGAGTACGTACAGGGTCAAGCACAACGCGGGAACCCAGACGGGAATGAGTTCGGCGTGGAACAGCGCCAGCGGCAGACCCAGCAACGCGAAGAGGAGCAGCCACGAGAGGAGGAACAGTCGGATTCGGAATCGACGCTGGCGAGGCGAGTCAGGGTCCTTGAAGCTGAACCACGCGCCGAACATGGCGGCGGGCAGTCCCAGGATCGGGGCGAGAGTCACAGCGCTGAGGCCCGGCCCGAAGAGCGTCTTGGCTGCCGGGGCGCCCTTGGCCGCCATACCGGCGATGGCGGCACTGGCCGGCGGGGCGACCAGGGCCGGCAAAGCGGCAACAACCGCGACGGCGAAGGTTTTGGCCGGTCCCGAGCGGACGAGGGTGTCCTCCACCAGCGAAGAGACCTCCGCCTTAATAAGCTTTCGTCCGCGATGGAGCCTCTGGCGAACAACATGTTCCGACAGGCCCAGATCGTGGGCGACCTCGCCGACAGACTTCTGGCGGCGATAGAAGAGCACGAGCGGCTCGCGGTACTTCAGCGGAACGCGGCCAACAGCGGCCCAAACGATCTCATGGCGTTCCCTGGCCAGTGTGGCTTCGTCAGGCCGCGCCCCGGCGGCCGGCCGTTCCGCTGCGCTTTCGGGCGGATGTAGGGTCGCTCTGCGCCTTGCTCGAAGCGACGTGTGGGCGAGGTTTCGTGCGATCGTGCACAGCCAGGCGCGGAACCTGGCGGGTTCCTCCAGTCGTCGCAGGTTCTGCCAGGCTCGGATGAAGGTCTCCTGGGCCAGATCTTCGCTTGTGCCGACGTCTCCGGTGGCGCTGTATGTGATCGCACAAACCAGCGCCTGATACCGGCGGACGATCTCACCAAATGCTGCCCTGTTCCCTGCCACGCTTGCCTGGAGCAATTGGGCCTCGCTCGTCATGTCGTTCATCAGCAGCCCCTTGAGTATGCCAAATCAGTTCAGATCAATAGCATAGACTTCGCGCGGGTGAAAGACGTGACAGAACTTCTGACTCCGATCAGAATCGAAGCTGTGTGATCCATGCGGCTGACCGATCCAGAGGCAGGCAAAGGACGGTGCGCCCTTACTTCAACTCGACGGACCAGTAGGCGTGGTCGAGGAACTGCTTCCAGGATCGGTAGCGGTCGTGTCCGAGGTGGACGTGGAGCAGGCCGTTGTGCTTGGGCTTGACGGGCTGGCGGAAAAGCTCCATGCCGGCCTGCTTGGGGGTGCGTCCGCCTTTCTTGACGTTGCATCGCATGCAGGCGCAGACGATGTTCTCCCAGGTGGCCTTGCCGCCGAGGCTGCGGGGCACGACGTGATCGAGGGACAACTCGCTGGTGGGGAAGTGCTTGCCGCAGTATTGGCAACGATTGCGGTCGCGGGCGAAGATGTTGCGCCGGTTGAACTTGACGTCCTTGCGGGGCAGGCGGTCGTAGAACAGCAGTCGGATGATGCGCGGGACGGCGACGTAGAAATTGACGGTGGAGATCCAGTCGTGTCCGTTCGGCTCGAAGCGCCGGCGGAACTGGCAGACCTCACACCAACTGCGGAAATCGTAGTTGGCGTAGGCGCCTCCCTCGTAAGAGACGACCTCCGCCAGATCGCGGCACAGCAGGGAGAACGCCCGCTTGACGCCGATGATACGGATCGCCATGTAGTGCTTGTTCAGCACCAGGACGCTGCAATTCAATCCGGATTGGCTTTCATAAGACATTACGATGCCCTTCGGCAATGACGACCACCCATCATACATCGAATCGGTGCGCAATGCAAGAGGCACCGATAAAATCGGCAGCGGGAAGGTTTCTGAGGATATGCAGGCCGCTTTCATCCTGGCAGGGATCGTGTACGGCTGCGGTCAGCGGCGACGCGGCAGGCTCGCCGGAGGGGTGCGACTATTGGGCGGGGGGTTTCGGCATGACGTTGGCGGCGCGAGGCCCTTTCTCTCCCTCGACGATGTCAAAGGTGACGGCGTCTCCCTCTTCGAGCGTTTTGAATCCCTCGGCGGCGATGCTCGAATAATGCACGAAGACATCCTTCCCATCGGACGTCCCGATAAATCCGTATCCCTTCCGTGGGTTGAACCATTTGACCGTCCCTTCCAACATAGAAGTCTCCTTTGGGAAGACGTTTGGTGCGATTCGTCTGTGCTCGTGGTGTTCTGCGGTTCCGCCCGGGTCCTGAAGATGTGCGAGAGGCGCTCTTACATCCTCGGTTTGGCGTCGGCCGATTCGGGACTGGAGCGACTGAGATTCTCTCTCATGAGGCGGCCCATTTTGAATTTGACGGTGCGCTTCGACGGCACCTCCACCCGTTCGAGCGTCTTGGGGTTCTGCGCGACTCTCGACGCCCGCGTCCGCGTTTCAAAGACGCCGAAATCCCTGAATTCCAGGCGATTATCCTGACACAACTCGCGAATGATCTCGTCAAGGAAGGTCTGAACGATCCGTTTTACCGACACCCTCTTGGCCTGCGTGCGTTCGGCGATGCGGTCGATGAGTTCTTTCTTGGTCACTGTGGCCATACATTACCTCACTTGAAGGAAAGAGCGATTCGAAAACAGAAACCGCATGGGCCCCCCGCCGTGCCGTGCGACCACTCGCGCCACCGTAATGTCCAGCATCGCATCGAAGGCATTCGGAACCCTTATAGCCAACGAAGACCTTCCCCTGCAGTGGCGCCGGCAGAACGCTCCCACCCAGGAGCAAATCTGCCACCGCCGACACGGAAAGGGCAAGCGTCTGCAACCTACTATACAGTAAAGACTTCTATGCAACAAGTGCTTTTGGCCAAAAATTTGGCTCGGTCGGGCGGTTGGGACAGTGCTCGGTGGGCTCGTGCGGCGGTCGGCTGCGGCGGGCCCGTTGTGTGTCGTCTGCGGGCAGGGTTGGGGTCGATGTGCGCTTGCCGGGATGGGCTCTGTCAAGAAGGCGGACAGGACGGTTGACCGGTCGATGGTTTGGAGGCATAATGCGTTTTTCGCTTGGTTGCGGGCGGTCGGGGCGACCCACGTTCCGCTGAAAACCGGCCTCTGGAATCGCCGGACCGAGCGCAGAGTCTCGGTCGCCGCCGCGTGGCGGGGCGATATCGCATTGACGAACGAACAGGACGACCGTGAATGGCTGAAAGCAACCCTCGCAAAGCCGCCGACACCAGGCCCGCTCACAAGCGCAAGGACCGCGCCGGAGAGATCGCCAACACTTTCGAATGGTTGATCACCGCGTTCATCCTGGCCTTCGTCTTCCGCGCCTTCATCATGGAAGCCTTCCGCATCCCGACCGGCAGCATGGCCGATACGCTGATGGGGGCCCATTTCCAGTTGCGCTGCCCGGAATGCGGGTACAGCTACCAGTACGGGTTCATCCCGGGCGCCTACCGGATGCGAGAGGACACGATCCCGCCGGGGCCCGTGGACATCCAGCAGACGCGCTGCCCCAGTTGCGGGTACCTGGTGCCCGCCAGCAACGGCAATCCGGTCTCCAACGGCGACCGCATCCTGGTGCTCAAGTGCCTCTATCAGTTCGTCGAGCCCAAACGCTGGGACGTCGTGGTCTTCAAGAACCCCATCAATCCCGCGGAAAACTACATCAAGCGTCTGATCGGTCTGCCGAACGAGCGGATCGAGATCATCGACGGGGACATCTACATCAATGGGCAGATCGCCCGCAAGCCGCCCTGCGTCCAGCGCGAGCTGTGGATGCCGGTCTACGACAACGACTACCGGCCGATCAACCCGAGCCAGCGCGGGGCATTCAACGGATATCGCTGGCAGCCCCCGTTCGATCTGGACGCCTCGGCCTGGGCGGTCGGTGAGACGAACCCCACCTCCCTGGTTCTGGACGGTCGGCCCGATCGGATCGAGACGATGACGTATGGGGCCCGCTCGGCCAACGACTTCAAGGTTGCCTACGCCTACAACGACGTCCGTACGTACCCGCGCATGCCCGAGTGCAGCGATCTGATGGTGCGGTTCCATATCGAGCCGCAGAGTGACGAAGGGCGCATCGGTGCGACGCTGAGCAAGTACGGCGTCGACTACCGGGCCTGGCTGGACCTGGCCGGCGAGATGGTCCTTTCGCGCCTCGACGGCGACGAAGAGACCGTGCTGGCCCGCGCCCCGGCTCCGATGCCGGCGCCCGGCGCTCTGGCCCTGTTCAAGTTCGCCAATGTGGACCACCGGCTGCTCTTCGAGTTCGACGGGAACTTGCTGACCGCCGACCTCGGCCGCTCGCCCGATGCATTGGACCGCACCCGGATCGACTCGCCGGGCGTGCGGATCTTCGGCGCCGGCAAGCTGGCGCTCTCGCACGTGGCGATCTTCCGCGACATCCACTATCTGAGCCAGTCGGAAGGGGGGCGCATCCCCCGTGCGACCGACGAGGTTCCGTTTACGCTGGATGCGGACGAGTTCTTCGTGCTCGGCGACAACAGTCCCAACAGCGAAGACGGCCGCTGGTGGGGGCCGCCGACGATGGCCAGCCGGGGGATGGAGCCGCCGCGAGCCGGCATCGTGCCGCGCTATTACCTCGTCGGCAAGGCCCTGTTCGTCTATTGGCCCAGCGGTTTCGAATTCCCCTGGCCCCGGCCCGTGAAAGACCTGCTGTTGCGGAACGCCGACCGGAACATGGGCGCGCGCCTGCTGCATACGCTGGTCTCCTTGCGATGGATTCCAAACGTCGGACGGATGCGATTCGTCTACGGAGGAATGAACACCGCCGATCAGGGTGCCGCCGCCAGGAACGAGATCGATTGATCCACCGAAGACCTGCGGCGAATCGAAGCGCCACACGCACGGACGGTCGAAGCGTGGCGGGCGGGACAGGTCATGGCAGCATATCATTTGGGAGGTGAACGGGAATGAGGACATGGACGATCATTCTACTGACGGCGGCCGTTCTGTCACCGAGCGCTGCGGCTGAGGGCAGCGTGCTCGGGGGCCGGCTCTTCTCGCGGGGCGGCGGACTGACGCCTGATGACCTGCGATGTGAATATCTCGTCGATCCGCTCGGCATCGACGTGGCCGCGCCGCGATTGAGCTGGACCGTGCGGTCGAATCAGCGAGGCCAGCAGCAGACGGCGTATCGGATTCTGGTGGCCGGCAGCCGCGAACTGATTGACAAGAGGGTCGGCGACCTTTGGGACAGCGGCAAGGTGATGTCGGACCGGACGACCCATGTCGTCTATGAGGGCAAGCCGCTGGCTTCGCAGATGCCGTGTTTCTGGACGGTGTGCGTCTGGGACAAGGACGACGCACAATCGACGTGGGCCCGGACGGCGTCCTGGTCGATGGGCCTGCTCGATCCGGCGCTGTGGAAGGCGCAGTGGATCGGGTTCGATGCATGCCGGCAACGCAAGACGGAGGCTGAGAAGGTGGACCTGTCGAAGGCCTCGTGGATCTGGTATCCCGAGGGCGACGCGACGGCGAGCGTTTCCGTGGGCCATCGGCTGTTCCGCAAGGAGTTCACCGTTCCCGAGGGTCGCGAGATCGCCTCGGCCGCGTGCGCGGTGACCGCCGACAACTGGTTCAAGCTCTACGTCAACGGCCGGCCCGTCCGCGACGGCGGCAACTTCAAAGAGGCCCGCGTCGTCGATATCAAGGACAGTCTCGTGGCCGGCAGGAACGTGCTGGCGGTCGATGCGGCCAATCAGGGCGACGCCGCCAATCCCGCCGGTGTTCTGGCCGTGCTGAATCTGCGGTTCGCCGATGGAAGCACGACGGTCGTCGTTTCGGACGATTCCTGGCGGACGGCCCCGTCGGCCCCGACCGATTGGATGATGCCGGAGTTCGACGGTGGCGACTGGGAACGCGCTGCGGTGGCCGCTGCCTACGGCGGTGGGCCCTGGGGCGAGATTTCGCTCGATGCGGCGCAGTTGTTCCTGCCGCCCGTCCAACTGCTGCGGACTCGCTTCGTCCTGGACAAGCCCGTCAAGCGGGCGATGGTATACGCCTCGGCCCTCGGCGACTACCGGCTCTATGTGAACGGGCAGAAGATCGGCGACGCTTACTTCACGCCCGGATGGACCGACTATCGCATTCGTGTCTACTACAATACCTACGATGTCACCAAACAGCTCCAGAAGGGCTTCAACGCGATGGGGGCCATGCTGGCCGACGGCTGGTACGCCGGCTATATCGGATGGTATCACGCCCGCGACCACTACGGGACCGATCCGCGTTTCGCGGCGCAACTGGCGATCGAGTTCGCCGATGGGACCACGAAGGTCGTGACGACCGACGGGAGCTGGAAGGCGACGACCGGGCCGGTCCTCGAAGCCGACTTCCTGATGGGCGAGACCTACGACGCCCGCAACGAGGTCCTCGCCTGGAACGAGGCCGATCTCGACGAGTCACAATGGTCGGGCGTCGACGTCACCGGCCGCATCGAGGCGAAGCTCGAAGCCTATCCGGGCGTTCCGGTCCGCCGATTCAAGGAGATCAAGCCCGTCGCGATCACCGAGCCGACGCCGGGCGCCTTCGTCTTCGACATGGGGACGAATTTCGCCGGCTTCGCCCGGTTGCAGGTCAACGGGGCCGAGGCGGGACAGAAGGTGGTCCTGCGTTTCGCCGAGCGGCTCAATCCCGATGGCACGATTTACACCACCAATCTGCGCGGCGCCCGCGCGACCGACACGTACATCTGCAAGGGCCTGGGCAAAGAGACGTGGCAGCCGGAGTTCACCTTCCACGGGTTTCAGTACATCGAGGTGACCGGCTATCCGGGCCGGCCCCGACTGGGCGACATCACGGGCATCGAACTGACCTCCGATACGCCGGTGGTCGGGAGCTTCGAATGCTCCGACCCGACGACCAACACGCTCTATCGCAACATCTGCCAGACGCAGCGGGCCAATTTCATCGAGGTTCCCACGGACTGTCCGCAGCGGGACGAGCGGCTCGGCTGGACCGGCGACGCCCAAGTCTACGTTCAGACCGCCACCTACAACACCGACGTGGCCGCCTTCTTCACCAAGTGGCTGGTGGACCTTGAAGACGCCCAGCTTCCCAACGGCGCGTTTACGGACGTGGCGCCTCGCCTGGTGGCGGAGGGCGGCGGGACCGCCGCCTGGGGCGACGCCGGGGTGATTTGCCCCTGGACGATCTATCAGGTATACGGCGACAAGCGGGTCCTGGCCGAGCATTACGACGCGATGACCCGATGGATCGACTATTGCCGGGGAACCACGACGAACCTGCTGCGGCCGGCCCAGGGCTATGGCGACTGGCTCAGCATCCAGGCCGACACGCCCAAGGACGTGCTGGCCACCGCCTATTT
>JAAYBA010000466.1 GCA_012719085.1 Planctomycetota bacterium | reverse complement strand
CGGCATTCTTCAATCTCACCCGGCGTCAACTCAACCAGATTGCCCAGTCCAGGCATCGCGTTCAGAAGCTTCTGGCCGGTCTTCTCAGGCGACCGGGGCAATTGCTCAACTGCCTGCTGCTGGGCAACATCACGGTCAACGTCCTGTTCTTCGCCGTCTCCAGCGTCCTCGTGCTCCGCGTCAAGGCCGAATGGGGCATGACCGCAGCGGCGGCTTTCGCTTTTGTGACCTTTCTGATGCTGGTGCTGCTGGGAGAGATCCTGCCGAAGTCGCTGGCCTACTCGAATTCCTGGCGATTCGCCCGCGCCGCCGCCCTGCCGGGGTTCCTGTGCCTTCAGGTCTTTGGGCCGGTGGCCTTTCTCGCTCGTCTGCTGGTCGTCGAGCCGTCGCTCAGACTGTTGCTCGGCCACCACCGTCTGCCCGAGGCGACGACGCTGGCGGAGTTTCGTTCGCTCATCGAATACAGCCGGCAGCGCGGGTTGATCGGTGAGGACGAGAACCGGCTTCTGGCCGAGGTGGTCGAGTTGGGCTTTCTGAAGGTCCGCCACGTGATGCAGCCTCGGGTGGACATGGTCGCCTGCGATGTCTCCGATTCGCCGTCGCGGGTAAGAGAGCGGATGCGTCAGCACGGATTGACCAAGGTGCCGATCTACGTCAGGGACATCGATCGAATCGTTGGCATGGTTCACCTGCGACAACTGCTGCTGCGTCCTGATGCCTCGCTCGATCGGCTTGTCCAGCCGGTCCAGTTCGTTCCGGAACAGAAAACGGTTGAATCTCTGCTGGAGTTCTTTCGGATGACGGAGACCGACGAGGCGATCGTCGTGGATGAGTACGGTGGCATTGCCGGCCTGGTGCGTCTCGAGGACATTGCAGAGGAACTGTTCGGTGTGATGGAGCCCATCGCTGGCAGAGAGCCTATCGTGCAGCTCGGGCCGTTCGAATACCGCCTGTCCGGCAGCCTGCCCGTTCACGACTGGGCTGAGGCGTTCGGACTGGATCTCGATGAAACGAAGGCCACGACGATCGGTGGGCTGGTCACCGCGCTTCTCGGGAAGGTCCCCAGGCCGGGCGATGTGGCGCGACTGAAGAATCTTCAGTTCACCGTTGAGCGGATCCGACGCCATCGCGTCGAGACCGTGATTCTGACGCTTGAACCAATTACGGACAGCAGGTGAGATTGTGATTGCCGGACTGGCTGCGTTGACGATACTGCTTTCGGCTGTGTTCTCCGGACTGGAGACGGGGATGTACCGTGTCAGTCGGCTGCGCGTCCGCCTCGGGGCCGAGAAAGGCCAGTGGCGTCAGATGGTCCTCAGTCGCCTCCTGCCCGACGGTGCGGGTCTGTTGTTGTCGCTGCTGGTCGCCAACAACCTGGCCAATTATGCCGCAACGAGCAGCGTGACGTATCTGCTGTTGGAGGCCCTGGAATCGGAGCGTGCGGCCGAGCTGCTGGCTACGGGGGTCACGGCCCCCCTGCTGTTCGTTTTCGCCGAGTCACTGCCGAAGAACGTGTTTCTGTGCCGGGCGGATGCCCTGATGGCGTTCTTCTCGCCGATGCTGCTGGTCACGCACCGCGTCCTGACCTGGTGCGGAATCGTGCCGCTGCTCAGGGGACTGGCATACCTCTTCGGTCGCGCGATCGGATCGTCGCTGCCGTCCAAGACGATGATTGCGTCCGCCCAGCGTCACCAGGTCCGGGCGATTCTGCGCGATACACAGGAGGAAGGTTTGCTCAGCTCGGTGCAGACGGATATCGTCGATCGGATCGTCAGTATCCCCGGTCTTCGGCTCAGCGCCGTGATGGTCCCTCTCGCCCAGGTCCACTCCGTTTCGATTCGATCGGACCGGACGGCTCTGCTCAATGCCTTGCGGCGGCGTCCGCTGACGCGGCTGCCGGTCTGGAAGGATCTGCCGAGCCAAATCGTCGGGTATGTCAATGTATACGACGTGCTGGGTTCGGACGAACCGTTGCGCGACCTCGAGCGGTCCGTTTTGCCGCTGCAGAAAATGGACGCCGACGCTCCGGTCATCGACGCGATCGACGTGATGCGGCGCGATCGGGTGAAGATCGTTCTGGTGACGCGAACGCGGCGAAGCGGCCAGGAGGTGCCGGCGGGAATCGTCACAATGAAAGACCTCGTCGAGGAATTGCTCGGCGAACTGGCCGAATGGTGAACGGATCCGGGAAGTCTGCCCGGTGCACTCACCGATGCATCAGCGGCAGTTCAGTCCTTCTTGCGATACTCGTCGATGACGGCTTGGGCGATGGCATTGATCGCGTCGCGGCTGAGACTGTTGCGGTTGGAGAGGATTGAGAACAGATACGGCCCCCTGCCGGTCAGACAGACGCCGGAGAACGATCGCACCCCGCTGATGTAGCCGGTCTTGCCCAGAACGTCTGCCCGATAGGCCGAGTCCTTGAAATACCGTCCGATGGTGCCGTCCTCCCCTCCAACGGCCAGAGATGTCCGGTAGAGTTCCCAGTTGCCGCCGGCGTAAACGTCGAGCAGGACCGTGACGATGGCTTGCGCGCTGAGGCGATTGTCCCGACTCAAGCCGCTGCCGTCGTCGATGTGGAACTGGTCCTCCGGTATCCCCAGTCCAGCCAGGTACTCGCCGATCAACTCGCGGCCCCGTTCCCAACTGCCGTTCTTGTTGTCCGGACTCTTGTGGGCGGCAATCGTCTTGAGCAACGCCTCGGAGGCCAGCCCCAGGCTGTCCTTGTTGGCGCGATGGAGGCAGTCGATCAGCGGGGTCGCATATTCGGCCACGGGCACGAACCGGCAGTCGCTGTCAAAGGCTTTCTCCACAAGGCGACCGCTGACCGGGATGCCGGTGAGGACCAGATGCTCGGCCAGAAGAAAGCCGAAGAATCCTCCCGGCTGCTCGATGGCCACGTCGAACGGGCCCTCCCGATCCCGACACCTGCCGCGAAGGACGATGCGATTGGGTTGCCGCGTGCGATAGGCGCCGACGGCACTGGGACCGTCCGAGACGGCCTGGATTTCGTTGGTGATCTCGACAAACGACGTGGCCGGCTCGACGTAGACGGCTACGCGTCCGGCCTGATTGCTGGTCGTCACCTGGATGCAATTGCCGCGATAGTTGACGCCGCACACCTCGCAGGCATACCATCGGTTCAAGTCGCTTTCGAGCCAGTTCGGGTGGACCCGCTGATCGTCAAACACGGTCGTATCGACGATGATGTCGGCAATCGACTCGACGCCCATGGCCTGAAGGCTCTGGGCGATCTGCTCGAAGATCCAGCCATCCTCTCGACCGTACCGCGCATCGGTGACGCAATCTCCCAGGAGTGGGTCGCCGCTGCCGATGACGACCAGGGTGCTGTCGCACAGTCCGATCCGTGTCTTGTACTCGAAGAGCGGACCAAGATATCGCAGGGCTGCTGCCGTAGAGATGAGTTTCATGTTGGAGGCAGGGGTCATGGCCTTCGTCGCGTTGTGGCTGTATAGAATGGCACGGGAATTGGGCTCGACGATGTGAATCGCATAGTCTCCTGGCCTGGCCTTTCCCACGATCTTCTCGATGCGTCCGGACAGATCCGCCGTGGCCGAACCGGAAAGCGCGACGGAAGCGACGAAGAAGAACAGGAGTTTTTTGAGATGTGTTCCTATACGGTCACGATGCAGCATGATCCTGATACCTGCCGAAGTGTCAATCTGGTTCTATGCCCTGCCTGTCCCCGTTCTGGGCCATGCCTTGAGGAGTTGCTAAGGCAGCGCCGAGACAATCTCGGCAATGCTTGCTCCAAGCAGAGCCTGTGCAATGGGGTCGAGTTCAGCCTCATCGCCCACCAGATGGAATGTGCGGTGCGTATGCACAATGCTCTGGCCGGGAGCCAGGGCCGCGGCGGGAGACGACGTCTCCAATTCGTAGAACGGCCCCATCGGCTTGGCGCCCGGCTCGGGCGGACCGTCGTTGTAGGCGTTGATGACGTCGCCGCTGTAGGGGGCGTCCTGAAGCTCCCACATCGAGTTGACATAGTCCGACGCCCCTTCAGGCTTGTTGTACTGCACGATCGTCAGCACCTTTCCGGCTGCGTCGTAGCTTCCCGCGACGTCTGTCGCGCGCTGTGGAGACAGCCCGATCTTGCTGCGATACTGCCCGTCTCCGCTGAAGAACAAGACCCCGTCCCGTATAACGAGCCGCGCGGCGGGCACCTTGCCGAAATAGGCATCGTTGACGACCGGGCCCAATTCGTTCTCGGCGCCCGCCTGGAACGGAATGACCAGCGTCGTCTGAGGCGATGGGTTGAACATGCCCAATATCCAGATCGACAGCAGGCCCGTTTGCTTGTTCCATGGTTCGGCCCCGACGTTGGTCATCCGGTTTTCCGACTCGAACGCCACCATTTTCACGGAAGGACCGACCGGAGCACCGAGCCGAGCCAGGGCCTGTTCACGATCCAGCACGAGGACATGGCGATCCACCTGGACGTCGAACGCGGTCCCGGAGTAGTTCGATAGCTTCATCGCTCTGCGCAGGACGGCCGTGTCCTGGGACTTCGAGACCAGTTCAAACGGCTCCGTGTCGATGGGGGCCGGGGTCTGCCAGTGGTCCAGGTCGAAGGGAACGCCCTTCTCGAAGAAGATGGAGAACTGCCCGCCCTCCGGGCCGATCCAGAAGCGGTCCTCGCCTCCAAATGGGTTCATATGAGCCAGCGTCTCGCCGGAGGCGATCAGTTCCCGATTGATCCACCCGAAGCTGCTGCCGCCGGGACCGCCGGTGGTGCTGGTCATGACGCGCCCCTGCATCGCCGGTAGAACGGCCACCTGGCCGTTGCCCGAACTGTCCTTCAGGACGACGACCTCTGTGTGTTTCTGCAGAAATGCCACATCGCCGCCAAACGTTTGGTCTTCGGTGCCCGAATCCGTTGGGGCACAGCCCGCCAGGGCCACAGCCACCAGGAAGAAACCCATCGTCCTTACGCCCATTCTCAGCCTCCCTTCACCTGCCTGGTCTTCATGTGTCCGCAGAGCTCCGAACGCAACCGGCGTCACGCCGAGCGTCCCTACAATAGCGGATCCATGACATCCCGGCAAGCCTTCTTGGCAACTCCCGG
>JAAYBA010000465.1 GCA_012719085.1 Planctomycetota bacterium | reverse complement strand
GGCTGGACCCGCTGGCGATCTTCTCCGGCGCACTCGCGTTCGCCGCTTGGCCTGCCGTCATACCCCTGCTCGTCATCCTGGCACTGAGCTTCACGTGGCCGCACACCTGGTGCAGTCGCATCTGCCCATTGGGCGCGTTTCAGGATATGCTCAGCTCCCTGGCCCGACACATCCGCAGGCGAACTGAGGACGGTCCTTCGCCGCAGCGATGGAGTCTGCCTGTCGCCCGGCGAACGGTGCTCGGTATCGGCGCCGGCGCTGTGCTGGCCTCGGCAGCGCGTCTCGCCCATCGGCCCGCATCGCGGCCGTTGCGTCCGCCCGGCGCGATCGACGAGCCGGAGTTTCTCGGCCTCTGCGTCCGCTGCGGCAACTGCATTCGCGCATGCCCGACCCGCATCATCGAGCCGTCGCTCAGTGAACATGGAATGGCAAGCCTCCTGACGCCCATCCTGCAATTCCGAGAGAACTACTGCCTGGTCGATTGCACGAAGTGCATGGAGGTCTGCCCCAGCGGCGCGCTGGTCCGCCTGTCGGCCGAGGGCAAGGCCAGCAAACCCATCGGGCTGCCCGAGGTCGATATGAACGTGTGCTTGTTGGGAGCAGATCGCGAGTGCGCCGAGTGTCGCCGGTGGTGTCCGCATGAGGCGATTCGCTACGTGTGGTCCGAGAGCGAATATGCCCTTGCTCCGCAGATCGATCCGCAGAAGTGCACCGGCTGCGGCGCCTGTGAGGCGGTCTGTCCCACGAAACCGAAGAAGGCCATCGTCGTCGTGCCCCTGGCCGATTCGCCTGGCAGTTAAGGTCTCGCAGCAGAGGCTACTTGTGCCTCTTCTTCTTCGTCTGGGGCTTGCGAGCCGACTTGCGAGCGTTTCGGCGAGGCTTGCGGTCCGACTCGCGTCGCGATTTGCCTCGGCCCTCGCCCAGCAACGTCACGGGGGCAAGGTTCAACTGGCGTCCCGGCACGTTGACCGAAACGATGCGGACGTGCATGGGCTGGCCCAGATGGACCTCCTGGCCGCTGCGCTCGCCGACAACGCACTGGGCGGGCTTGTTGAGCTGCCACTTGTCGGGTCCGAGGTCTTCGAACTTGATGAGTCCCTCGATCCCGAACTTCCTCGACTGGACAAACAGCCCGAATCCGGCCAGTCCCGTCACGACGCAGTCCAGCTCCTCGCCGACCCGCTTGCTGAGCATTTGCAGGGTGAGCACGGCGACGAGGTCGCGCTCGGCGTCTTCGGCCCGCTGCTCGGTGAAGGTGATGTGCTTGCCCACCGCGGCGAGATCCTGACCGGCGGCGATCTGCCTGGCGGTGTCCATGCGATCCTGGAGGTAGAACTGCAACTGGCGATGCACCAGCAAATCGGCATAGCGGCGGATGGGACTGGTGAAATGGCAGTAGTGTGTCGAGGCCAGGGCGTAGTGCCCGATGTGCAGCGGCGCGTACTGGGCCTTCTCGAAGCTCCTCAGGACGACGAGATTGACCGCCAGCGAGCGCTCGGCGTCCTTGACGGAATCGAGCAGGTCCTGGATCGCCCTTCGATCCGGGTTGCGCGGCATGGGAAAGCCCATCGTGCGGAGCAGCTTGGAGAGGTTCTTGATGCTCAAGGCATCGGGCTCGGGGTGAATGCGACGCATGAACGGCACGTCGAGCCGGTCGAGCAGCGAGGCGACGGCGTCGTTGGCCTCGACCATGAACATCTCGATGATCGTGTGCGGATAGCTGTTGTCGGCGGGATGGGCGTCCACGACCTGACCCGATTCGTCGAAGTCCAACTCGGGTTCGGGCAGATCGAGATGGAGCATTCCGTCGTCCGTGCGTCGCTTCTCGATTCGGCGGGCCAGCGACTCCATCTTGCCCAGCAACTGGATGACCTCGGGCTTGGCGTCCTTGGTGTGGCCCTTGAGAATGCGGTCGACCAGTTCGTACGTCAGCCGGGCCTTGGAGCGAATGATGCTGTTGGCGAAGCGGCGATGCAGGATCTTGCCCGCATCGTCGTAGGTGATATAGACGCTCTTGGCGAATCGCGGCTGGTCGGGCTGGAGGCTGCAAATGCCGTTGCTGAGGACTTCCGGCAGCATGGGAATCGTCTTGCCCGGCAGGTAGACGCTGTTGCCCCGAAGGCGGGCCTCTTCATCCAGCGGCGAGCCGCCCGGGATGAAGTGGCTGACGTCGGCGATGTGAACGCCGAGCACCCAACGACCGTCGGCGTCGGTCTCCAGGCTGATCGCGTCGTCGAAGTCCTTGGCGTCGGGCGGGTCGATCGTGACGATCATTTTGTCGGTGATGTCTTCCCGCTCGGCGCCGGGTTCGCCTCCAAACGCAGCAGCGGCACGGCGGGCCTGTTCCACACATTCTTCCTCGAATGCGCCGGGCAGGTGAAACTGCCGTATGGCCGCCAGAATCTCCGTGTCGTACTGCCCCGCGCGGCCGAGCACCTCGATGATGACACCGCGGGCAAGATACTTCTCCGTCGGATAGGAGAGGATCTCGACGACGACCTTGTCCTTCTCCCTGGCGTTCTTGGCTGCGACGTCCTCGACAACGATCGGCTCGATGAACCGGTTACCGTCGGGCTGGACGATCCATGCCTCGGGGTGCTGCGTCAGCGTGCCGACGAACTGGTTGTCGGCGCGTTCGAGCACTTCGACGATCTCGCCGGTATAGCGCATCTGGCCGGCCCGCTTGCCCTTGCGCGTGGCCTTGGCGAGAACGGTATCGCCGGTCATCGCGTCGCCGGTGCTGTCGGGCGGGATGAACAAATCGCCGTGCGCGTTCGCTTCGAGGGGCACGACGAACCCGAATCCCTTGGCGTTCTTCCGGAAGGTGCCGACGATCTGGCCGGCCATCGACGGCAGGGTCACGACGTTGCCGCCCCCGATCACGACATGCCCGGCGTGGCGTAGTTCTTCGAAGGCCGCCTTGAACTCCGGATAGGCGTCCGATTCCACACCGAGCGCCCTGGCCAGTTGCGCCACCTTTACAGGGGTGTAGTCGGCGTGCTGGAGCAGCTTGACGATCCGGTCTCGATACACATTCGGCATGAGCCACTCCAACGAAAGCAGCACCCAACCGATCTGGTCATCGATTGGGTGCTGATGATTTTCCCTACGGCATTATCTGCCCACAGTCGTCCATGCCAGACACCGTGCAGGCCATTCCCTACAGCGTCTAACTGGTCTGCTGTTTGGCCTTCAGGGTGTTGAGCTTCTTGGCCAGCCGGGATTTTTTCCGGGCGGCCGTCCTCTTGTGCATCGTGCTCGTGGCGGCAACCTTGTCCAGCTTCTTGACCGTCGCCCGAAATTCGGCATCGGCCGCCTCGATGTTGCCTGCGCTCAGGGCGGTCTCCAGACGCTTGACCTGCGTCTTGACCTGGCTCTTGCGGGCCCGGTTGATCACTCGCTTCTTGGCGTTCTGCCTGACTCTCTTCTTCGCTGATAACGAATGTGCCACGTTGTTCTCCTGGTCGTCCTAAAACGCTATTTCACAACTCACTGAGAGGTTGGTCCACGCGATCCGAGATCGCCGGACGGGGCGTCGGGGCCTGTCAATCGCGACTCCGCCCGCAACCGGTCCACCCGTTCACTGACGTCTTTGTACCCGAAATCGAGCTGGGCAATCCGGCGGTACAGCTCCAGCGCCCGCTCCTGATCGCCCTGCGATTCATGGGCCAAGGCGAGATTATACCGCAATTCCTTGGCGATTGCATCATCTTTTATTTCGTAAGAATCGATCGCCCGGGAAAAGACGTCGATGGCGTCAGCATACCAACCCTTCCTATAGAAGCAATAGCCGATTTTGTCCATCGCGGCGATCCGCCGGCGCGGGTCCTTCTGGGCGTCCTGGAACAGCGGGATGGCGTCGTTGTACCGCTCATTCCGCATCAGCCGCAGAGCGTATTCGTACTTGGCGGCCAGGTCCGTCGGGTAATTCTCCACACAGAGACGGTAGTGCTCCAGTTCGGTGCGTCCCAGGGTCTCGGTCAACTCCCGAACCCCGGCCTTGGCCACTGAGTCCGACGGCCGGGCCTTGAGCAATTTCTTGGCAGCCCGGAGCTTGCGCCGAACCTGCCGGATGCGCAGCAGACCCGCTCGCTCCTGGAACCGGAAGTCCTTGTGGGCCTCCGTCGCCTCGCGGAGCAGTTCAATCGCCTCGTTTTCACCCTCGTCGGTCTCCAGGTCCGCCAAGGCATCGGCCAGAGCGAAGATGTTCTTTGCCAGGTCCGGGTCCTTGGCGTAGGCCTTGCGAGCCTCCTCGACGGCGCTGAGCCGGTAGTCCTCGGTCTTGATCATCCGGTCCTGAGAGTACAGACGGGCCTGCGTCTCGCGGTCGCGGATCGACTGGCGGAAGTCCCCGTCGACATCGTACTTGCCCTTGGACATCGTCAGTTCGGCCGAGAGGTTCTTGAACTCGTCGGCCAGGTCCTTGTCGTCGGGTCTCATCCGAGCGGCCCGCTGGCAAGCGGCGACCGCCTTATCATACTGTCCCATCGCCTTGTAGCAGTCCTTCAGGAGCAGATAGGTCTGAAGAGAGGGTTTCTCGATCGCGTTGTTGGTCTGGAAGATCAGATTGGCGATCCAGTGTGCGGTGCGGTGGTATCCTCCGTCGACCGCCGCCCTGAGCATGGCCTCGGCGTAAGGCGTATGATCGGGATCCTTAGCGAAAAGATACTCGGCGTTAAGCATCTGTTCGAGCGGAGTCTTGCCCCGCAGACGTTTGACTCGGTCCACCATCGAAGGCTTCTTGCCGCCCCGCCCTCGCCGCTGGAGCCCCAGTTCGCACAGGGGCAGGTGTCCTTCTTCGAGGGCATCGGGGGCCCGCTGCAGGCCGTCGAGGTACATCTCGATGGCGTAGTCGTAGTTCTTGCTCTCGGCGGCCTTGCGTGCCTTCTCGAAGAACGTCCTGGCAGAGGCCAGGTCGCCCTGATCGGAAGGACCGGGCATCGCGGCATCCTGCGGAGCGGTTTCGGTCGGCTCCTGGTCCGGCGTCAGAGGGGCAGCGCCGGCATTGACGCCAGCCCGCATGGGTCGCGTCTTCTTCGCTTGCGAAGGGCGAGCCGAAGCCACCGGTGAGCCGGTGCCGTTGCGACGGCCGGCCCCGAGCTTCTCGGCCAGACGCTTGAGGTCTTCGACGAGAATCGGGTCGTTGGGCTTGAGCCGGGCGGCACGCTGGCAGGCGGCCGCCGCACGATCGATCTGCCCGATGGCCTCGTAGGAGTCCTTCAGAAGGATATACACCGCCGCCGAGGGCTTCTTCGCGTTGTTGTTGGCCAGGAACATCAGGTCGGCGATCCACTTGGCCGTCTCCCGGTAGCGGCCGGCCACCGCGGCCCGAAGCACCGCCTCCCCATAGGCCAGATGCTGAGGGTCCTTGGCGAGAAGGTACTCGGCGTTGAGCATCTTCTCCAGCGGCGTGTCCCCCTCGGAAAGCCTTCGTTCGACCTCCTCGGGGGCCGGCTTGCTCCCGCCCCGTTCGTCTCGCCTCAGAGCGAGAACCCGGAGCTCCACGTGGCCGCCCTCGACCGTGTCGGGGCTTCGACGCAGCCCGTCGATATAGGCATCGATGGCCCGGTCGAAATCGCCCGCCTCATAGGCCTGGCGAGCTCGTTCGAAATGGGCCTCCGCCTGCGATTGTGCTTGAGCATCCGGTTCGGGCATAGCGACAAGTGGAATATCACCTCAACTGGTCCGCAGCCAACTCACTCTAATACTCGGCTGGATTTTGTCAACGAATAAATGCTTGTCTGAAAATGGCGGTCGTGATATAAGGACGCGCTTGCCGATGACCCGATCTTTATAGGTCGTAAGAGCCATTCAAGGAAGTGCCATTCAGGGAGACAACACGCATGCAGACCGCTCTGGAACAGTATGACCCTCAGATCTACGAACTGATACGGCAGGAAGAGGCCCGTCAGAGCGGCTCGATTCGCCTGATCCCATCGGAAAACTACGTCTCGCGGGCCGTGATGATGGCCAGTTCGAGCTGTCTGACGAACAAATACGCCGAGGGTTATCCCGGCAAACGCTACTATGAAGGCCAGCAGGTCACCGATCTGATCGAGAAACTGGCTCAGGATCGGGCCAAGGAGCTTTTCAAGGCCGATCACGCCAACGTCCAGCCCTACTCGGGCTCGGTGGCCAACCTGGCCGCCTATGCCGCCCTGATCGAGCCGGGCGACACGATCATGGGCATGTCCCTGTCCCACGGCGGCCATCTGACCCACGGCTGGAAGGTCTCACTAACAAGCAAGTTCTATCATTCCGTCCCCTACGAGGTGAACACGGAAACCGGCCTGCTCGATTACGACGCCATCCGCGAACTGGCCAAGAAGCATCGTCCGAAGATCATCATCTCCGGCGCGACGGCCTACCCGAGAACGATCGACTTCGAGATCTTCGGCCAGATCGCCAAGGAAGTCGGGGCGTACCTCGTCAGCGACATCGCCCACATCGCCGGTCTGGTGGTCGCCGGCATCCATAAGAGTCCCGTCCCCTACGCCGACGTGGTCTCGACAACGACCCATAAGACGCTTCGCGGCCCGCGCGGGGGCCTGCTGCTGTGCAAGGCCGAGCACGCCGCCAAAATCGACAAGGCGGTCTTCCCCGGCCTCCAGGGCGGCCCGCACATGCACACCCTGACGGCCATCGCCGTGGCCATGGCCGAGGCCAATACGCCCGAGTTCGTCGCCTACGCCACGCAGGTCGCGAAAAATGCCAAGGCCATGGCCGCCAAACTGCTCGAATATGGTTTCAAGCTGGTCACCGGAGGGACCGATAACCACCTGATCCTCATCGACCTGCGGAACAAGCAGATCCCCGGCAAGAAGCTGGCCAAGGCCCTCGACAGGGCGCGGATCGTCAGCAACTACAACACCGTCCCGGGCGATCCGGCCCCGCCGTTCAACCCCAGCGGCCTGCGGATCGGAACGCCGGCGATCACCACACGCGGGATGAAAGAGACGGAGGCCGAGCAGATCGCAACGTTCATCCACCGCGTGGTCGAGGATATCGACAACGAGTCGGTCATCGAGCAGATCGGCAAAGAGGTCTTGCTGTTGTGTTCGCAGTTCCCGGTGCCCGAGCACTTCATCATCCCTTCGCGGAACGGCGGTCCGAGGTCGTGATCGAGAGACGCCGGGCGAACACAGCAATGCGAACGGACCGGCAGGGAGTCCGCCGAGAGGATACCGCCGCATGGCTCCGCGAGACTCCGGGCCGTGTCCCGACGAACAGGGTCGGGGACCACGCGTAACGTGACCTATGGCAGAGCAGATGTTGACAGCGGGCGTACTCGGTTTGGGCGGGGATGGTCCACTCCTCCTGGAGGCGGCCCGCCGGACCGGGCAGTTTCTCATCCGGGCCGTCGCGGACCAGGACCAGCAGCGCATCGAGAGGGTGGCCGCCGAGCTCGACTGCGAGCCGTACACCGACTACAGGCAGATGATCGTTCAGAACCAGCTCGACTGCCTTCTCGTTGCCGCCGACATTCACACCTGCGACGAGCACATCAAGACGGCGATCCGCAAGAAGTTCCACGTGCTCAAACTCGCTCCGCCGGCACGGAACTACGAAGAGGCGCTGGAATACGTCCAGATCGCCGAGTATGAGAAGGTCCGATTCGCCATCGGCAATCCGGCCCGGTTTCAATCCAGCTATGCGACCGCACACGAGTTGATCGCCCAGGGACACATCAGAAACGTATTCCTTGTAACCGCCTACGAAGAATCCACCGGCGTCGACCGGCCCGCCTGGCACGCCGACCCCAAACTGGCCGGCGGCGGCGTGCTGTTGCACGACTGTCACCAGGTGGTCGATCAGATCGTCTGGAACTTCTCGATCCCGCAGCAGGTCTACGCCCTGACGACCAATCAGGCGCCCGACAAGCAGCAGCGGCTGTACCTGACCGAGGACACGGCCGTCGTATCCATGAAATTCACCGACGGGCTGACGGCCGGCATCATCGCGACGCGGCGAAGCGACAGGGGCCCGACGCGAACGGGCCTGCAGATCTACGGCAAGGGGGCGAGACTGGCGGTCACGGACGAACGCGTCATCCTCAGCACCGATTCCGGCCAGGAGGACCAGGTCTGGCATTACGAACAGACCGAGCAGGACGTGATGCAGAGGCTGCTGTCCAGCTTCGCGCTAAGCGTCCGCGATCCCGAGGCGCACCCCCTGGCCAGCAGCGCCGCCGAGAACCTCAAGAACATGGCCGTATTCGAATCGGCGTACCTGTCGGCGCGAACGGGCTTTCCGGAAGAGCCGGCGAGAATTCTGCAGATCACTCGAAATACACCCGGAACCGCAGCGACCATTTGACAAGCGGCCGGCGCCGCCGTATGTTCGTGCACGGCGGTGGGGACGAAAGCGTCTTGATTGACGAGAGTGTGAAGAAGGCGTCTGTTTCGATTCGGGAGGTTTGAACCATGAAGAACCTGATTTACGGCGGCATCATCGTATTGTGTCTGGTCATCTCCGGAATCGTCATTCTCGTCACCCGCTCGGGGGGGTCCGGCGGCATCGACGAGCTCTCCGACGACGCGCAGACATGGGTCTTCTGCGTGGGGTGCAAAGCCTCCTATGAGATGGGAGAGAAGGAATTCTACACGCAACTGAAGCAGAAGAGTGTGGAACTGGCCAATCCCATGGCCAGGGCCTACCTGACCTGCCAGAAGTGCGGCAAAGATCGGGTCGTCACGGCCATCAAGTGCGGCAAGTGCGGCGAGGTCTTCCCCGAGGGCGTCGTGCCCGGCGATCTTGCCGACCGATGCCCCAAGTGCAAGTTCAGTGCGACTGAAGAGAAACGAAAGGCCCGCCTGGCCCAACAAAGCCAGAACTGATCGCACGATCCGCCGCAGAAACCAATGCGCCAGCCCTCTGGGGGGCTGGCTCTTCATTTGGCCGATGCGGCGTGCTCGGTCACTTCCTCGCTGTCCTGCCGGGGTGACAGAACGGCCAGCACGTGCTGTTGGTATTCGTCCCGGCCCGTCTTCAGTTCCCCGAAGATCGCATAACGTCGGCCGATCCGCTCCTCCAGGTACGCGATGCGACTGTCCGGATTGGGGTGGGTCGAGAAGAACTCGATCGGGCGAATCGTCTGCAATTCCTGCAGGATCTCCATGGTCTGAACCATCCCATTGGGGTCGTAGCCGGCCTGCACCATATACGAAAGCCCCACGAGGTCCGCGTCCTTCTCGTCGTCTCGGCTGTACTGGAGGCTGAGCACGCCGGAGATGAACGCGGCGCCCGCCGTCAGGTCCCCGCTGCCCCGCCCCCCCACGCCCGCCGAGGCCGCCACCAGCGCCGTCATCCCAATCTGACGGCTCAGCGCCACCATCGTATCGCGCGCCACCACGTGCCCGATTTCGTGACCCAAAATCGCCGCCAACTGCGCCTCGGTCTCCAGCTTCTCCAGCAGGCCCGTCGTGATGTAGACATAGCCTCCGGGCACGGCAAAGGCGTTGATCTGTTTCTGACGAACCGCCGTGAAGTGATAGGCCATGTCCGGGCGGTGGCAGACCCGCGCCAGCCGCTGCCCGACCCGGTTAACATAGCTCTGGAGATTCTCATCCGCAAACCGACCGCCCAAGGCCTTCTCGATCTGCGGCCCGTACTTGCGGCCCAGTTCCACATCCTTGTCCGGACCGAAGAACATCAGCTCTTCCTGCCCCGTAACCGGATTGACCGCGCAGCCGCCCAGCAACGCGGTCAGCAGCAGACTCAGCAGCAGGACGAATTCCGTTCTCATAACCACGACCTTTGGAATTGGCAAAGTTGTCGTTGAAATGCCTGTCCGAGCCATTATAATCCACCTTTTCGCATTTGGTAGTGGAAACCATGGGACAAGCAAAGCCCTGTGACGGCTGCAGCCAGGCCCACAACTGCGCCGGAGTCTACCAGCGACTCGGTCGCGCCGATGGGCCTTCGGTCGCGCTCAAGGCGATGGTCGCCTTCGCCCTGCCGATCGCCGCATTCGCCATCGCCCTTGGGGCCTTCGAGCATCTGCTGGCGAACACCGTGGCCGAACGGAGTCGAACGTTCGTGGCGTTCGCGGCGGCCCTGGCCCTGACCATCGGCCTGATGCGCGTGGTCAGCCTGCTCGTCGGACGACGTCACGAGCCGCAGTAGTGAATGGATTGTTGCCCTTATGACGGACGACCTGAAAGACGGATGCACGTTCTCTCGCGGGGTCCATCCCCCTGAGAGCAAACACCTCACCGAAGACCGACCGATCGAGCCGGGTCCGGCCGTCGGCGAGTTGTCGATCCTGCTCAGCCAGCACATCGGCGCCCCCTGCCAGGCGGCCGTCATGAAAGGCGATCTCGTCGAGGCCGGCCAGAGAATCGGCGAGTGCCAGGCGTTCGTCTGCGCCCCGGCTCACGCCCCGGTGGCCGGCAAGGTCAAGGAGCTGGCGCTGAAGCCTCACCCGGTGCTGGGACGTTGCCAGGCCATCACCATCGAGGCCCAGGACCCGACGCCGCCGAGCTTGCCTTCGTTCGACCTGCCGGCCGATTTCGATCCGGCTCGCTACAAACCCGACGAGATCTGTGAGGCCGTCAGAGACGCCGGCCTGGTCGGCATGGGCGGAGCGGGATTCCCCACGAGCGTGAAGATCCAGCCGGACGCGAAACCGCCCAAGCACACCCTGCTCGTCAACGGATGCGAGTGCGAACCTTATATCACCTGCGATTATCGCATCATGCTCGAATGGACCGATCAGGTCCTCGCCGGCATTCGGCTGGCGCAGCGGGCCTGCGGCGCATCGAAGGTCTTCATCGGAATCGAAGACAACAAACCCAAGGCCATCGAAGCCATGAGCGCGGCGATCGCCAGAGCCGGATCGACCGGCGACATCCGCGTGGTGCCGCTGCAAACGAAGTACCCCCAGGGCGGCGAGCGGCAGCTCATCAACGCCGTGCTCGGCCGGACGGTGCCCACGGGAGGCATTCCGCCGATGATCGGGGTCGTGGTGATCAACGTGGCCACCGCCGCCGCCATCGCCGACGCCGTCCTCTACAACCGACCGCTGACGCATCGCGTCGTCACCGTCACGGGAGAGGCCATCGCCAGGCCCGGCAACTACTACGTGCCGATCGGAACGCCGGTCGAAGCCCTGATCGAATTCTGCGGCGGCGTGACCGAGAAATCGGCCAAGGTCGTCATGGGCGGCCCGATGATGGGGCTGGCCATCGCCGATCTGACCACGCCGATCACCAAGACCGGCGGCGCGGTCACCGTCCTGACCCGCCACCAGATCGGCCAGGCGAAGTTCGAACGGCGCCAGACCGCGTGCATCCGCTGCGGCCGATGCTTAGAGGTCTGCCCGGAAAATCTCAACCCCACGCGAATCGCTCACGCGGTCAAGAGCAATCTGCTGGACGTTGCCGAGAGCCACTTCATCGGTGCGTGCATCGAGTGCGGCTGCTGTAGTTACGTCTGCCCGGCCAACATCGAACTGACCGGGTACATCAAGACCGGCAAGATCTTCCTGGCCAGACAGAGAAAGAAGATGCCGGCCTGACGAGGCGCACGATGTCACGGCAAGGGACAACGAGGACTCGATAGATGCTCAAGGATATCACGGTTTCATTCGCCCCTCATATCAGCCAGCCGCTTTCGACGCGGCGCGTTATGATCGACGTGGCCGTCGGCCTGCTGCCGGCCATGGCGGTGGCGGGAATCTACTTCCGCATCCACGCCCTGCTGCTGATCGGCACGTGCGTGATCTGGTGCGCCGCCACCGAGTGGGTCTGCAATCAGATTCGCAGAAAACCCAACTCGCTGGGCGACTTCAGCGCCGTCGTCACCGGCATCATCCTGGCGCTGTCGCTGCCGCCGGGCCTGTCGCTCTGGGCCGCGGCGATCGGCAGCGTCGTATCCATCGTCGTCGGGAAGATGGCCTTCGGCGGACTCGGGGCCAACGTTTTCAATCCTGCGATGGTCGGCCGGGCGTTTCTGACCGCCTCGTTCGGCGTGATGATGACCACCTGGACGGTGCCCGCCTCCATCGACGCCGGCATGCCGGACCTTTCTTCGGACGACACCGTCGATACGCGAACCCAGGCGACCCCGCTGGCCTGGAGCAAGACGGCGATCAAGGACAAAAACGAGGCAAAGACCTACAGCAGCCGGCTGCTGTTTTCGACCGTCACCGGCGAGGTGGCCGGCAGCCTGGGCGAGACCAGCGCCATCGCGATCCTGCTGGGCGGCGCCTATCTGCTCTGGCGAAAGACGATCGGCTTCCATATCCCGGCCGCGGTGCTCGGCTCGGCCTTCGCCGCGGCGGCCATTGCCTACCTGGTCAACGCCGACGCCTACGTTCAGCCGTTCTTTCATCTGACCAGCGGCGCCCTGCTCTTCGGCGCGTTCTTCATCGCGACCGATCCGGTCACGGCCCCGCTGACGCGTCGCGGCATGTGGCTGTTCGGCATCGGCGTCGGGACCGTCACCATGGTCATCCGCATCCTCGGCGAGTATCCCGAGGGCATGATGTTCGCCGTGCTCCTGATGAATGCGGTGACCCCATTGATCGACCGGCTGTGCAAGCGCATCCCGGCAGGAGGCAGGCCCCATGCGTAGCATCAGGCACTTCTTCGAGCAGAGCTGGCTGCTGATCGCCGCGTCGTTCTTCTTCGGCCTGCTGATCGCCATCACCAACGCCGCGCTGTCTCCAAAGATCGAGCAGAACAGAAACTCCAAGCTCAACGAACTGGCCGGCGGCCTGCTGCCGGACGCGACGGCGTTCACTCCCATCGCGGAGACGATCGAGATCCAGGCCCTCGACGGCAAACAGCAGAGACTGGTGGTCTATCGGGCCACGACGGGCGACCGGACGGCCGGATGGGTCTTTCAGGTGGTCGGTTCCGGGTTCGCCGACAAGATCGAGCTGGTCGTCGCCGTCGACGCCGCGTTCGCGACCATCGCCGGCTTCGACGTCCTTGCCAGCAATGAGACGCCCGGCTTCGGCGATCAGATCAAGTACAGTTACTACCGCGACCAGTTCAAGGGCGCCCCAACCGACGGGTTGACGCTCGTCAAGGGCGGCGACCCGACTACGATCGACGCGCAGATCGTCGCCATCACGGGCGCCACCGTCAGCAGTACCGCGGTGGTCCGTGCGATGGACCACTATCTTCCACAGATCAAGACGCAACTCCAACAAAAAGGGCTGATCGGCCATGGCAACTGATTCCGACGGACAGACGTGCGTGTACAAGAACACGTTGCTCGCCGGCCTCTGGCGAGAGAATCCGGTCCTGCGCCTGCTGCTGGGCATGTGCCCGACGCTGGCGGTCACCGCGGCGGTCAAGCCGGCCTTTACGATGGGCATGTGCGTGGTCTTCGTGCTGGTGTGCAGCAACGTCATGGTCTCCCTGATGCGCAACATGCTCAAGCCGCACCTGCGCATCCTGATGTTCACGCTGACGATCGCCACATTCGTGACCATCGCCGACCTGCTGCTCAAGGCGTTCCAGCCCGACATGAGCGCCGCGCTCGGGCCGTACGTGCCGCTGATCATCGTCAACTGTATCATCATCGCCCGGGCCGAGGCCTGCGCCAGCAAGAACCCCATCCTGCTGAGCATCGTCGATGCCTTGAGCATGGGCGCCGGATTCACCGTCGCCCTGTGCGTCCTGGCGGGCATCCGCGAAGTGCTTGGCACCGGCAAGTTCTTCGACATCCAGGTCATGCCAAAGGCGTTCGTGCCCTGGGCGGCGCTGAGCATGCCCGTCGGCGCGTTTCTCACGCTCGGGTTCCTGCTCGGGCTCGTCGCCCTGATCACCAAGAAGCGCAGTTAAGAGGTCGCAACATGGATACCGTCTATCTCCTGATCACGGGTTTCCTTTCGGTCGTCCTGATCAACAACCTGGTCCTGACGAAGTTCCTGGGCATCTGTCCGTATCTGGGCGTGTCCGGCCGAATCGACATGGCCTTCGGCATGGGCCTGGCCGTGACGTTCGTCATGACGCTCAGCGGCACCCTCACCTGGCTGATCGACCACATGGTCCTGATCCCCCTGGGCCTGGAGGTCACGCGGTACGTCTGCTTCATTCTGGTCATCGCCAGCGCCGTCCAACTGGTCGAGATGTACCTGCGGAAGTTCTTCCCGCCGCTCTACGACAGTTTTGGGATCTTTCTGCCCCTGATTACGACCAACTGCGCCATCCTGGGCCTGTGCCTGTTCCTGAATCTCTGGGGCATCGACAGCCTGCTCGAAGCGGTCGTCCTGAGCGTGGGCGGCGGCATCGGCTTCACGATGGCCATCTGCATCATGGCGGGCATCCGCGAGAACCTGCGCATGGTCGATGTCCCTGAGTGCCTCCAGGGCGCGCCGATTACGTTGATTACCGCCGGCATCCTCTCGCTGGCGTTCATGGGATTTGCGGGAATCATATGATGATCTTAGCGAGTATCGTCGATCTGTTGAGCAGCGCCTGGATGGCGGGCCTGATCATGCTGGGCCTGGGTTTCGTTTTCGCGGTGATTCTGCTGATCGCCCACGAGAAGCTCAAAGTCGAGGTGGACCCGCGCATCGTGCAGATCCATGCGGCGTTGCCGAACATCGACTGCGGCGCGTGCGGGTTTGCCGGCTGCGGCGGATACGCCAAGGGCGTACTGGAAAACCCGGAGCTGATCGGTCGCTGCTCGCCCGGCGGCGCGGCCGTCGCCGCTAAGATCGCCGCGATTCTGAACCTGCAAGCCAGCGAGTCCGGGCCGGCCCAGAGACCCATCGTCCACTGTCGGGCCCACACCGCCGACCGGACGTACTACGCCGAGTACCAGGGCATCCCAAGCTGCACCGCCGCCAACGCCCTGGCCAACGCCCAGGCGTGCAAGTTCGGGTGCCTCGGCTTCGGGGACTGCGTCCGCGCCTGCAAGTTCGATGCGCTGCACATCATCGACGGCCTCTCTACCGTCGATTACAGCAAGTGCACCGGCTGCACCGCCTGCTCGAAGGCATGCCCGCGCAACCTGATCGAGATGGTGCCGTTCGGCCACGAGAACATGATGACCGTCGCGTGCAGCAGCAAGGAGAACGGCAAGACGACACGGGCGATGTGCCAGGTCGGTTGCATCGGCTGCGGCCTGTGCGCCAAGCAGAGCGAGGCCTTCACCGTCGCCGACAACCTCGCTCGGATGGACTACGCCCAATACGCCCCCTGCGGCGAGAACGAAGCGGCCCTGAACAAATGCCCCACCGGTGTCATCGTCTACCGCGGCAAAACCGCCCCACCCCCGCGCGAACCCAAGACCAAACAAGCCGCCGCCAAGGCATAGAGCGGCCCGTCCTCCGCCTGTCATCTCGACCGGAGCGAAGCGAAGTGGAGAGATCTGGCCGAGAAGAAGACAGGCGCCCGCCCTGTGTCTGGGCCCTTCGAACCGTTGAAGAATCACTGCGTCCCGGATACCGGCGCGAAACACAGACAATGGCCTTTCGGTGCCAGATTCCTCCATTCCGCTTCGCTCCAGTCGGAATGACAAAGCGGATGCGACAGATTCAAATGCCACCGCATTCCGATCGCACACTCACTGGAGGTAGGCTTCGGCACCGGTGCTGAAGACGGGTTTGGTGTTCTCTCCGTGCGGGATGAGGATGGCTTCGGTGTCGGGGACCTGCTCGATCAGGGCCAGGCCCTTTTCCAGCCCGAGCACACTGACGGCGGTGGCCAGCGCATCGGCGCTGGCGGCGTCGGGGGCGATGATGGTGACGCTGGCGAGGGCGTCGGCCCCCCGGCCGGAGCGGGTGTCCATGATGTGGCTCTGCCGCTGGCTTTTGACCGTCGCAAACCGGCGATAGTCGCCACTGGTGGTCACCGCTCGATCCATCACCTTCAAGACGAACAGCGGCTTGCCCGCGGCCATGTCATCGGGCGCAACGTTCGGGTCCTGCAACCCCACCCGCCAGGTCTGCTGCCCTTCCGGCGGCCTGCCGAAACAGCGAATGTCGCCGCCGATGTCGATCATTCCGCCGACGGCCCCGGCCGCTTTCATCGCCTCGACGGCCCTGTTGATCGCAAAGCCCTTGGCGATGCCGCCCAGGTCGATCTTCACACCCTCGACCGAAAATCGAACCGTCCGGGCCGCCGGATCCAGCCGCAGCTTGTCGTAGCCCACCCTGCTCCTGGCCTCGGCGATCTCGGCCTCGGTCGGCACAGTATCGGTCGCGGCGGCCCGGCGCCACAGCTCGCCGAGAGCGCCGATCGTAACGTCGAACGCCCCACCCGAAAGCTCGCTGAAATGCAGGGCCCGCTCCAGGACCGCAAATGTCGCCTCATCGACCTCGACCGCCCTCTGATAGGCCTCGCGATTGACCGTATTCAGTTCGGAGTCGGGGTTGTGATAGCTCATCAGCTCGTCGACCCGCCTTTGCTCGTCGAACGCAGCGGCAATGGCGGCCTGCCCGGCGTTCTCACTCGACGCAATCGCAACGGCCCGCGAGAATGTCCCCATGACCACCTTGAACCCGCTATCGACGTGGACCGCCTCCGACGGCCGCAGGCCAATGTACAACGCAGCCCCAAGCAGCACACACAGAACCCCAACAGCAATCGGACGACCGGCGTTTCTCATAGTACCCTCACGGTTCTTTCGGCGGGAAGCGCCCCGCTGCGACTGTCCAAGACCTGCAAAGCCGCGTATAATAACCGCATGACAGACAGAAAGATAGAGATACTGACCGACCGCGTCGAGCGGGAGTTCCTTCCTTTCGTGCGCCGGCCGGCTCGCTATATCGGCGGCGAGGTCAATCAGATCCGCAAGGACCTCGACGGGTGCGAATTGACCGTCGCGCTGTGCTTTCCCGACGTGTACGAAGTGGCCATGTCCAATACGGGCCTGGCCCTGATGGTTCACGTCCTCAACGCCCTGGACGGCGTGGCGGCCGAGCGCGTCTTCGCCCCGTGGGTGGACGCCGAAGCGATCCTGCGAGAAAAGGGCCTGCCGCTGTTCAGTCTGGAGTCCAAGGCGTCGCTGGCAAGCTTCGACGTGATCGGCTTCGGTCTGACCAACGAGCTATGCTATACGAACGTGCTGAACATGCTCGACCTGGCCGGCCTGCCGATCCGAAGCGAGCAGCGAGCGCAGGACGATCCGCTGGTCATCGCCGGCGGCGGCATGGCCAACTGCTGCGAACCGGTCGCCGAGTTCATCGACCTGTTCGTCCTGGGCGAGGCCGAAGAAGCCATCGTCGAGCTAACGAATCTCATCATCGCCGCCAAGAGAGACGGCAGAGGCAAAGACGAGGTCCTGTTGGAGGCCGCCCGGCGTTTCGATTGGGCCTATGTCCCCCGCTTCTACGAGTTCGCGTACGACGATACCGGCATCACATCCTTCCAGGCCCGTCGAGAGGAGCTGCCGACTCGCTTCGACAATGCCGTCGTCAACGATTTCGAGAATGCCCCGGTCTCGACACGACCGATCGTGCCGTTTGCCGAGGCGGTTCACGAGCGGGTGAGTATCGAGATCATGCGGGGCTGTCCGGGCCGGTGCCGGTTCTGCCAGGCGAGTTTCTGTCGGCGACCGATCCGCAGCCGAAGCGCCGAGAAGGTCTTCGAACTGGCCCGGGCCTCGCAGGAGACAACGGGATTCGACACGGTGAGCCTGCTGAGCCTCTCGAGCGCCGACTATCCGTATCTGGAAGAGCTGGTCGCCCGGCTGAAAGGATACTTCGAGGACAAGCGCGTGGGGTTGTCCGTCCCGAGCCTTCGCGTCGATCAGCAGCTTCACATGCTGCCCAAGTACTTCACCAGCGTGCGCAAGAGCGGACTGACCATCGCGGTGGAGGCCGCCGGCGAGCGTCTCCGGCGGATCGTCAACAAACCGCTGAAGGATGAAGACCTGTTTGCAGCGGTCGAGGCGGCGTATCGATCCGGCTGGCAGAAGCTGAAGCTCTACTTCATGGTGGGTCTGCCCGGCGAGACGCTCGACGACGTCAAGGCGATCGTCGATCTGTCCGACCGGCTGGCGAGACTCCGCAAGGGCGTCGACAAACGCATCGCTCATCTGAACATCACCATCAGTTGGTTCGTGCCCAAGCCGCACACCCCCCTCGGCTGGTTCGCCCAGAGACCGAGAGACTACTTCGAGCAGGCGCGATCGCTGATCCTTGACGAGAAACAGCGGCGGCGCGCGAACTACCTGCGATTCAAGTTCCACGACATCCGCCGCAGCCTGCTCGAATCGGCCATCGGTCGGGGCGACCGGCGTTGCGGACGGGTCGTCGAGGCCGCTTGGCGCAGCGGCGCGCGCTTCGACCTCTGGGACGAGTGCTTCGAGTACGAGCGGTGGCTGGCCGCCTTCGCCGAGGCAGGCATGGAGCTGGAGGCAGCCGCAAACAAGACGTTTGAGCCCGACCGGATTCTGCCCTGGGAGCACCTGGGAGGCCCCGACAAGGAATACCTTCTGACGCACTACCGCCAGACACTCGAGTTGCTCTGAACGCCATCTGCCGAGATCGCCCGTCAGACAAGTGGCTTGCCCTTGCGTCCGGAAACATCGCGCAACGTGATCTGCCGCGTCCCTCTGCCTCGGCTTGGACCAGGCCGACAGCACCGGCTGCCCGGCAGGCACATCCACCGCCCACACAACCTCAACCCCATTTCTCGAAAACACTTACAGCAACACGGCGCCCGTCCGCAACAAACGGACGCCCCCCGCATCGGCAGGCCGAGACCCTGGCCGCCCCCATTCGTCCGGCCCCCCGGCACAAAACCGCTCAAACGAGCCGCCCCACGTGCCGATAAGCCGGAAGATGGCAATCAAGGGCGGGATTGGCAGCCCCCCGTGTGAACGAAGCAACGACGTGACGTGCCCTGCCCGACGCGCGGCGCAGGCCGTTGGAAGTATCGAGAAGCTGATGCAGGTAAAGCATGCTGGACATCGCAGAACATCAATGTCACGACAGGAGCAGACAGTCGATCGTTGTCCCGTGCGCTGTGCCAGGAGCGAGATGTCCTCGCGTCAACAGCAGAGATAAGGGAGGGAGATAGACATGCGGAACTGCAGACCGATTCTGCTCGTGGAAGACGACACCATCGACGCCATGACGGTCAAGAGGGCCTTCAAGGAACTCAAGGTAAGCAACCCCCTCGCGCACGCCCTGAACGGAGAAGAGGCCCTGGCGCACCTGCGGCGCGGCGACAATGAAAACCCGTGTGTGATTCTCCTCGATCTGAACATGCCGAAGATGAACGGCGTCGAGTTCCTCCAGATTGCCAAGGACGACCCCTCGCTCAAGAAGATCCCGGTCGTCGTCCTGACGACGTCGAACGAAGAGCGTGACATCATCGAGAGCTTCAAACTGGGCGTGGCCGGCTACATCGTCAAACCGGTGGACTACCGCAAGTTCGTCGAAGCGATCCGAACGATCGACCTCTACTGGACGTTGAGCGAACTACCCAACGTCCACAGCGAATCGCAGACGCGCCGCTGCGAGAGTACGTCCGTCGCAGAGGGGTGAGCCGGACGCCGATTCGATACAAGGTCGGCTCAGCATCACCCAATCTATCCTGCCCATAAACGGTCCGCCGCCGGCCTTCCGCAACGGTTCTACGGCCTGGGGACGACGGCGAGACGGGACCGAAACTCATAGCGGCCGGGCGTCAGTTCGATCGTCGCGCAGCCGTTCTCGGTGCGCACGTGTTTGAGGCCCTTGGCCGTGGCCAACGGCCCGCCGCTTTCGACGATCGCCTTGTCGCTCGCGGTCGGAAGATAGAGCGTCGCGGTCGTGTTGGGCGGAACCGTGACATGCAGCGCCAGCACGCGGTCGTCGTCGATCCGCCAACGGCTCTCGATCCGGCCATACAGACAGTCGTGATGCGCGTGGACCCATTTCATCGACGGATCGTCCACCACGCCGGGCTTCAGGATGAAATGCTGGAAACCCGGACGATCCGGATCGCCCTTGATACCGGCCAAACCCTCGATGAACCACGTTCCCACGTACAGATACGAGCTGTGGCACAGCGAGTTGTCCATCCTCCACGACTCGGTGATCGCGGTCGCGCCGTTGCGGCGCATCAGGCCCCAGCTCGGATAGGTGTCCTTGTTGACCATCGGGAAGATCAGGTCCTGGCGGTCGGCGCCGAGCAGCGTCTTGAACAGAAACGCCCCGGCGGTGATGCCGGCGTGGATGTGGCCCTTGCGCACGATCAGGATTTCGTTTTCGAGCCGGTCCCAGATCGCCGGCCGCAGCGATTTGGGCGGCAGGTCCACCAGCAGCGCGATCGCCAGATAGCCCTGGAAGCCGTTGACATAGCTGTTCTCTTCGGGCTTGTAGAATTTGGCGTGCACGGCCCGGCGCACCTCGTCGGCCCGCGCGCGATACCTCGCGGCAGCGTCCTTCTCACCGATCACGTCGGCGATCTTTGCGGCCGTTTGGAGATTGAAGATCCAGTAGCAATTGTTGTAGAACAGCGTCTCGACCGTATCGCCGTTGACGCCCTCGGCGCCGGGCCAGAGCCAGTCGCCCAGGAAGTCCCACTCGCCGCCCCACCGCACGAGCATATCGTCCTTGGCCTTGGTTTCGAGGAAGGCCAGCCATCGCCGGATCGTCGGGAAGTTCACCTTGAGGACGCGGCTGTCGCCGTAGCGTTCGTAAATCTCCCACGGCAGCGTGACGCAGAACCCGCTCCAGCCCGGCCCGCCACCGCCCCAGTACGTGGGCGCTGTGTACGGCAGGTTGCCGCTCTCGATGGTGTCCCGCGTCTCGGCCTTGTCGCCGCCGGTGCCCCAGGCGCTCTCGCCGCCCTGCACGTCGCGCCAATCCTGCGTCCACTTCGTATAGAACGCCCCCAGACTGAAGTGGTTCAGCCCGCACTCGGTCGTCGCGTGGCCGTCGCCGCCGTAGCCCATGCGTTCGCGGTGGGCGCAGTCCACCACATAACCGCCCAGGCTCAGGTCTTCGAACGTCAGCAACGTCGCGTCGTGGACCCAGTTCAGCAGTTCGTTCGAGCACTCGAAGCTCGACGCCGGCGCGTAGTCCGTGCGAACCAGGTACGCGCGGATGTCGTCGAGCGTGGGTTTGTACTTGAGCCCCTCGATCGTCACCCACTGGCCGGTGAAGTAGTTGAACCGATTGCCGAACGTGCCCTTGCCCGATGGGCCGATGACATACCTGCTGTAGAGTCGGTGCGTCATCTCGGCCTTGGACTGCTCGGAGAACTTCATCTCGATGGTGTCACCGGGCTTGCCTCGCAGGTCCATCTCGAACAGGCCGGTCATGTTCACGCCCAAGTCCACGCGGTACACGCCCGGTTTGGTCTCGGTGATCGCGATGGGCCGGATCTCGCGAATGCGGCGGTTGGGCTCGACCATCTC
>JAAYBA010000464.1 GCA_012719085.1 Planctomycetota bacterium | reverse complement strand
GCCACGGCTCAGGCCTGGTCATCGCCGATTCGAACACCGTGGCCGTCCTGGCCTGCGGCTATCAGGAATTCATCGTCGAGCGGTTCGAGCCCGAGGCGGATTGAAGGGACGCAGCGTGATGCACGGGAGAAAGACGATACGTGTGGCGGGGCTGATGTCGGGGACCTCGGTGGACGGCGTCGATGTGGCCATTGTGGATATCCGTGATGCAAAGGTCCGCCTCGTGGCGTTCGACGTCTTTCCGTACAAGCCTGCTCTGCGAGCCGAGATTCTCTCGCTGTGCCATCCGGACTCGGCGAAGGTGGACCGCATCTGCCATCTCAATCACGTGCTGGGCGAGGTGTTTGCCGAAGCGGTCGCCACGTTGTGTCGCAAGAGTGGTGTTGCTCTCGGATCGATCGATCTGATTGGCTCGCACGGCCAGACGATCTGGCACCAGCCCGAGGGGGGTCGCTATGGAGGCCGGACAATCCGCTCGACCTTGCAGATCGGCGAGCCTTCGGTGATTGCCCAGCGTACGGGCATCACGACGGTGGCCGACTTTCGGCCTCGTGACATGGCGGCCGGCGGGCAGGGCGCGCCGCTGGTGCCCTACGCCGATTACGTGCTCTTTCGCGATGTGAAGGTCAGCCGGGCCGTCCAAAATATCGGTGGGATCGCCAACGTCACCTTTCTGCCTCGCGCGTGCAGGCGGGACGACATCCTGGCCTTCGACACGGGACCGGGCAATATGGTGATCGATGGTGTCTGCCGTTTGGTTACTGGCGGAAAGCGCCGCTACGATCGCGGTGGGGCCATGGCCGCCAGAGGCAGGATCGACGAGACGCTGTTGCGCGAGATGCTCAAGCACCCTTTCCTCCGTCGCAAGCCGCCCAAGTCGACCGGACGTGAGGAATTCGGCCAGGCGTACAGCGAATGGTTCGGCCGCGAATCGCAGAGACGGACACTGGGTCCCGAGGATATGGTCGCGACCGTTACCGCATTCACCGCCTGCACGATCGCGGAGGCGTATCGCAAGTTCCTCCCTGCGATGCCCGATGAGATGATCCTGGGCGGCGGCGGCGCCCACAACCGGACGCTGGTGCGGATGTTGCGGCGGGAGCTGGAGGCCGTTAAGATTCGCACGACGGATGAGTTCGGGATCGACGTCGATGCCCGAGAGGCGGTTGCCTTCGCGATCCTGGCGTGGGCCACGATCCAGGGAACCGCCAGCAACGTTCCCAGCGCCACCGGAGCGGCCGAGCCGGTCGTGCTGGGCAAGATTGTGCCGGGAAGACGATGAGAGCCAGGAAACTGCCGACGACGGAGAAACGCAATCCGAACAGCGTCTCGGTCGATACCCTGTCCACCCAGGCGATTGTGGATCTGATCGGCGCCGAGGACCGGATCGTGCCGCAGGCGGTGGCGACACAGCGCGAGTCCATTGCGGCGGCGGTCGATATGATCGTCGATCGGTTCCGTGCGGGCGGGCGGCTGTTCTACGTCGGCGCCGGGACCAGTGGCCGGCTCGGCGTGCTGGATGCCTCCGAGTGCCCGCCGACGTTCGGAGTCAAGCCGTCGCTGGTGCAGGGCATCATCGCTGGCGGCAGGCGGGCGCTGGTGCGGTCCATCGAAGGGGCCGAGGATCACCCCGAGGATGGCGCGGCGGCCATCGATGCCAGAGGGGTGACTTCCAAGGACACCGTGGTCGGACTGGCCGCCTGCGGCATGACGCCGTTTGTCCACGGCGCCCTGCGGCGCGCCCGACGGATTGGGGCCGGAACCGTCTTCGTCACCTGCGCGCCCGAAGCGGTCGGGTCAGTCCCCGCCGAGATCGTCATCAACCCGGTCGTCGGGCCTGAAGTGATTACCGGCTCGACCCGGATGAAGGCGGGCACCGCCACCAAGCTCGTGCTCAACACCCTGACGACTACCGCCATGATCAAGCTCGGCAAGGTCTACGGCAACCTCATGGTGGACCTGAAGGCCGTCAACGCCAAGCTTCGCGATCGCAGCGTTCGCATCGTCATGGACGTCACGGGTCTGCCCCGGCCGAAGGCCAAGGCCCTGCTGACGCGGGCCGAGGGCCGCGTCAAGGCGGCGCTGGTCATGCATTTTTGCGATGTTCCTCTGACGCAAGCTCTTGAGATTCTAAAGGAGAACAACGAATTGTTGCGCCTGGCTATTGCACAGTCCATCGAATCGAAATAATGCCCAGATACAAACAACTTCGGCTCCTTGTCTTGTTGACGGTGTTTGTTTCTGCGCCCCTCGCCATGGCGCAGGGGCAGGACGCGCAAGTCCCGTCCGTCGGCGATGCCCTCAGCGAGATCGCCCGAGACTTCACGGCGTGGGACTGGGCGGTCATTGTGATTTATCTCGCGTTCACCACCGTCCTGGGCGGGCTGCTCGCGGGCCGGCAGGCGTCGATGAAGGACTTCTTCCTGGGCGGCCGCAAGTTGCCCTGGCCGGCCGTCTGCGGCTCGATCATCGCCACGGAACTGTCAGCCGCGACCTTCCTCATCGCCCCGGCCCTGGTCTTCTCGCAGGGCGGCGACATGACCTATATCCAACTGGCCCTCGGCACCATTCTCGCCCGCTTCGTCATCGGCTATCTCTTCATTCCCGTCTACTATCAGCGGGAGATCTACTCGCCCTATGAGTACATGGGCGACCAACTCGGTCCCCGCGTTCAGAAGATCACGACCGGTTTGTTCATGATCGGTGGCATTCTCGCCCAGGGCGCTCGCGTCTACATCGCCGCCAAGGCCCTCCAGGTGATTACCGGCACCGACACCGCGACCTCGATCGTCATCATCGGCGTGGTTTCGATCG
>JAAYBA010000463.1 GCA_012719085.1 Planctomycetota bacterium | reverse complement strand
GAGGTGCTCGCGCAGCATCCGCCGGCTGAATTCGGGCTCGTGCCAGGGAATCTTGTCGGCATCCACCCAGGGTCTGGGCTGGTGCGAGCGTGTCACGATATCGGCGATCTGCATGTTGCTCTCCTCTTGCGACGGCAGCCCGCTCAGGCCAGCATCTCCTTGATGACCCGGCCCAGACGGGCGATTCCTTCCTCGAGGCGGCCTTCGTCGGCGTTGGAGAAGTTCAGCCGCATGTTGTGCGTCCCGCCGCCGTCGACGAAGAAGGGCGTTCCCGGAACGAAGACGACTTTCTCCTGGGCGGCGCGTTCGAGCAAGTCCATTGCGGTGAGCCGCTCGGGCAACGTTGCCCAGATGAACATCCCACCCTCCGGCCGGGTGAAGGTGACCTCGGGCGGGAAGTGCGCTTCCAGCGCCGCCAGCATGATGTCCTTCTGTCGCTTGTATGCCGCCCGGATCAGCGCGATGTGCTCGTCAATGTCGTGGGTCAGAAGGAACTGGTGCAGCATCCTCTGGCAGAACGAGTTCGAGTGCAGGTCGCTGGCCTGCTTGGCGACCACGAGGGCGGCCATCGTCTCGCGCGAGGCGCAAACCCAGCCGAGCCGCAGGCCCGGCGCGACGATCTTCGAGAACGATCCGAGCAGCACGGCCTTGTCGCCCAGCTCGTGGCGCATCGAAGGCTTGGCCGTACCCTCGAAACGCAATTCCCGATACGGGTCATCCTCGATCAGGAACGTGCCATGCTGCTTCACGATCTTGGCCAGCGCGCGGCGCTTCTCGATCGAGTAGCTGATGCCCGAGGGATTCTGGAAGTTGATCACGGTGTGGAAGAACCGGACCCGGTGCGTTCGCAGCACGTCGGCCAGCCGGTCGACGTCCACGCCGTCTTCCAGCAGAGGCACCGGATGAAACTGCGGCTGGTACACGGAGAATGCCTGGATCGCGCCGAGATAACCGGGCCGCTCGATCGCGATGGTATCCTGTCGATCGATGAAAACCTTGCCCACCAGGTCCAGGGCCTGCTGGGAGCCGTTGGTGATCAGAATCTCGTCGGGCGAGACGTCCAGGCCTTCGGTCTTGCGGTATCGCTGGGCGATGTACTCCCGCAGGGGCGCATAGCCCTCGGTTGTGCCGTACTGAAGAGCCGATCCATCCGCCCGAATCAGGACGTCCGCGGCGGCCTCTGCAATTCCCTGGACAGGGAAGAATCGCGGGTTCGGCAGTCCCCCGGCAAACGAGATAACCTCCGGGTTTTGCGTGACCTTCAGGATCTCGCGAACGAACGATCGAGGGATCGTCCCCATCCTCGGCGCATACGGCGATGTCATCATGGCTCCTCTTCAGCAGAGACAATTCGATTCGGTGCATCCAGGCCCGATGGTTCTCGCAGTTCCTTCTCCATGAACGCGACGGTGAACGGCAGGTGATCGAACGTTCGGGTCTCCGTCGGTGCGAAGCCGAACCGTCGGTACCATTCGCTGAGCGGCTCATCTTCGGCGATGATGCCGATTCCGACGCGCTCCAGTCCCATCGACCGGGCCTGGGCCAGGACGTGCCGGACCAGCGCGCTGCCAAACCCCCTCGACCGATGCTCCGGCAGCACCGCCAGACGCTCCAGGTACCCGACGTCGGGACGGACCTTCTCCAAGGCGACACACCCGCAGACCTCGGCGTCCTCTTCGAGGAAGTAGTACCGCACGCCTCGTTCCAGGTCGGCCTTGACGCGGTTCTCCGTGTAGAAGGCTGGGCTCTTTGGGCAATTCTCCTCCGTCAGGCCGAAGCGCTGGGCGACGGTGGCACACGCATGTCGTAGAAGGCTCACCAGCGTTTGTATCTCATCGACATGGGCTGGTCGGATGATCATGGCATGTCGCCTCCGATTCTTGTCGCCCTGTTTCTGTGCGGCATGGTCATTGCTCCGCCTTCGTACACAGGTAGCTCGCGAGAAATCCGTCGTGGTAGTCAGCGGCTTGGATGTGGAAGCCGGCCTTCTCCAAAAGGCCCTCCATGATCCAGTCGCAGGTGCTGTACTCCTCGCGCACGTGCGCTTCGGATTCGCTTTGTCCATTCGGGCCCATCTGCTCGCGGGTCTTGGCGATAAACTGCTCGATGCGGCGCTTGTGTTCGCGGATGTCGAATGAAAAGACCACGTCGAACAGAAAGAGCCGGCCGTTGGGCCTGAGCATTGACGCCAGACGCCGCAGGGCGACGAGCTTCCAGAAGTCGGGCAGGTGGTGCAGGGCCGCGACCGTACTGATCGCATCGGCCGGTTCGGCCTTGTGGTCGTACGTCAGAAAGCCGCCACGGTGGAACTCGATGTTCTTCAGTCCCATCTTGTCGGCCTTTCGCTGGGCGCGTCGGAGCATGGCGGCCGAGACATCGACCGCGTGGACGGTTCGACAGCGTCCGGCGGCGCAGAGGGCGAATGCCCCGGTGCCGCAGCCCATATCGATGACCGTTGACGACGAATCCACGCCCAGGCGGGCGACAATGTCGTCGGCTTCCTTCCGATAGTCCCTGAACGATCGGTGATGGCTGTCGTAGTGCCTGGCAAGCGTCGTATTGTTGTAGTCGACGCCACAGGGCCTGGTCTCGTCGTAGAGCCATGCCGGCCGGCGCGCGGCTTCGAAGTTGTCCGCGTCGTGCATGCCGTATTCGGTGTCCATCTCTGTTCCCCTGACCATCTGACAAACCTCTCACGTCCTCGCAAAGCCTGTCGTCTTGCGGGTCCACATACACGAAAAAAGCCTTTCAGAGGCTCGTGCTCCCTGAAAGGCTTCGCTGGTTGATTCACAATCCAATGAGGAATCCTTCTCAGGCAGCGCCCTCCAGAAAGCACATGGCCCTGGCTACAATGACCGACGTCGCCACGGCTATGCGCGCACCGTCTTTCCGCCCGGCCACATCGTGACCCCTGAAATGCCTGACTGCGCTCGTCCCAAGATGGATCATGCTTTTGATCTCGTCGAAAACAAAGACAACCATCAACTTTATAGACTCGGCTCATCCGAGTCAAGTGGCAGTGCCGAAAAAACGGAAAAAAGACACGGGATTCTCAAGTCGCGGGTGTCTGGAGGATGGGCGGCGCCTCTCCTACGGCATTCGCGCCCGGCTCCATCACGTAAGAAAGCGCAGGAGGATGTCCCTGAAGTACCTTTGGCTGCGTTCGAGGTCCGCGACGGTGATGTGTTCGTCCACCTGATGGCACTGGCCCGGTTGGCCCGGTCCGTAGATGACGATCGGGACACCCAGGGACGCCAGATGGGGCGCATCGGTCGTGAAACCGATGGCGTTGGTCTGGTCCACGTCCACGGCCGAGCAGAAGGTCCGGACGAATTCGCAGTCCGAATCGGTCTCCATGGCCCCCACCGAGCGTTGGACGACAATCGTTGCATCGAAGTGAGGGACTTTGGCCTTGAGTCCGGCGAGCATGCGTTCGAGGTCGCACCGGATCGCGTCGCCGTTCTGCCCGGGCAGGGTGCGGATATCGACGCCGATCGCGCAGCGGTCGGGGACGATGTTCATCGCCTCTCCGCCCCGGATGGTGTTGACGCTCACAGAGCACTTGCCAAGCTCCGGATGCGGCTCGAAGTCCACCTCGTAGCGTTCGAGTTCCTCCAGGACCCGCCGCATCGACTGGATCGCGTTGACCCCACGCTGGGGCACGGAACTGTGAACGGCTTTGCCTTTGGTGGTGATCTCCAGCCAGAACAGGCCTCGATGGGCCGTGATGACCGCGAAATCGGTCGGCTCAGGCACGATCACGCCGGCCGGTTTGCCCAGCCAGGACAGGTCGGCCGCAAATCGCTCGATCCCGGCGCTGTCTGTCTCTTCCCCGGCGGTGGCCGCGAAGACGATGTCGCCCTGGAGTTCGACGCCGGAGGCGACCACCTCGCAGATTGCCGCGACGGTCGAGGCGATCCCGCCCTTCATATCCACGGTGCCGCGTCCATAGATCTTCCCATCCACCTCCCGGCCTTCAAAGGCCGGATGAATCCATGGGTCTTCGCCCGGTCCGACCACGTCCAGGTGGCAGACGAAGAGCAGGCCCGGTCGTGTTCCTGCCGATGGGATATGGGCGACGACGTTGGCCCGGTTCGGGTCCCACGAGTCGATCCGACAGCCTATCCCGTGCCGCTCGAAGTGGTTGGCGACGACGTTGGCCGCAGTCTGTTCCCCGGCATCGAGTGTGGACCGGGCGCGAATCAGTTGTCTGAGCAGTTCCTTCATGGTCTGCCGATTATAGCAACAGTTCATATGGGAGCAACCGTTCGTGCCCCGGCCTCGTTCGATGGCCTCAAGGAACGGGCCGATTGGACGGCGAGCCCAAAAATATCTCTCAAACCCGCCATGTTTCTGTTGCCGATCGCGCCCACTCCACCCATAATACAGGATTAAAAGGTTGTTGGGTCGAGCCGACCAGAGGAGCATCGATGGGACCTGTACTGAACGGGTTGATAAAACTTCAGAGTGTGGAAAATCGCCTGCGGGCCGCCAAGGCCAAGCTGGCTCGTTGTCGAAGAAGCGTCATCATTCAAGAGAATCAGGTTCGGAGCCTTCAGAGCGCCCTGGAGGCCAAGAAGGAGGAGGCCCAGCTCACGAAGGTGCAGTGCGATCGCCTGGAGTTGGAACTCAAGTCCCGGGATGCCGAAGTCAACAAGCTTCGCGCCTCGCTGAACAATGCCAAGACGAACAAGGAATACGCCGCCGTTCTGACCATGCTGAACACGACGAAGGCGGACAACTCGAAGATCGAGACGCAGATCCTGGAGTTGATGAAGGCGATCGAATCCGACGAGGAGGAATCCGCGGGCATCCGGCAGCAGATCGAGGAGCAGAAACAGCTTCTCGAGGACATCCGCAAGAAGGCCGACGGCTCGGCGACCGAGCACGAAGTCGAGATCGCCAG
>JAAYBA010000462.1 GCA_012719085.1 Planctomycetota bacterium | reverse complement strand
GGATTTCGTGCTTCGGATTTCGCGACGTCGGGTGGAGGAATGACATGAGACACACAGGGTGTGCATTGCACACCAATTCGATCGTGCGAGGAGGAAGGTGTGCGGTGCACACCCTACGGTTTCTGGTATTGTGTATCAGCGGTGTGGCCAGCGGAGCGGTGTATCCGGGGACCGAGTGGGCGACGAAGGCGCCTGGCGACGTTGGACTGAATGCGGAGAGACTCCGGGCGTTCAGCGAGTATGCGGGCGGCTTCGGTTGCGTCGTGCGGCATGGGTGCATGGTCTATGCCTGGGGCGACCCGTCGCGACGGATGGATGTCGCGTCGGCGGCCAAGCCGTTGTATACGCACTTTCTGCTCAAGGCGGTCGCCGAGGGCCGGATTGCGAGCGTCGATCAGTCGGTGAGCGAATGGGAGCCGCGACTGAGGGAGATCAACGCAGACCTGGACCACAAGGACGCGAGGATCACGTGGCGTCACATGGCCAACCAGATCTCGTGTTACGGCCTGGCCGAGAGGCCCGGCACGGCGTACGCCTACAACGACTGGCAGATGGCGCTGCTGTTCGACACGCTGTTCGTCAAGGTTTACGGCGCCGCGTACGACAGCGTCGATGACAAGGTGCTACGCGCGCACCTGACGGACCGGATCGGCTGCCAGGACGATCCGAGCTTCATGGCGTTTGGGCCAGACGATCGCCCTGGCCGAGTCGCAATCTCGCCCCGCGATTTCGCCCGGTTCGGCCTGCTGTATCTGCGCGGCGGCAGGTGGAACGACGAGCAGCTTCTGCCCGGTGATCTGGCGAAGATGGTGGTGACGAGTCCGGTGCCCAACTCGATTCCGAGGGCGGGTGAGAAGGCCGCCGAGATGATCCCGGGCCAGCGGTCCATCGGCTCGCGGCAGATTCCCGACAACCAAACCGACCACATGGGCAGCTACAGTTGGTTGTGGTGGATCAACGGGATCGATCGCGAAGGGCGGCGGCACTGGCCCGACGTCCCGATTGACGCGTACGGCTGCTTCGGCCACGGCGGCAAACGCGCGATGGTCGTCCTGCCGAGCCGCGACTTGATCGTCAGTTGGAACAACACCCGCATTGAAGGTCGCGACATGGAGAATGAGGCCCTCAAGCGATTGGCCGGCGCGGTGATGCGTCGCGATTCGAAATAGGCCCCGTCTCAGCGATCCCCACCGGGCAGAACCAATCGCGGATCGTCGAGGTCCAGGCGATACATGATCTGGTTGTAGTCGTAGCGGGGCGTGGCGGTTTCTTCCGATCCGGAGAAGGTCCAGGTGTAGGTGCCCTCGAAGTAGATCGTACGGCCCCCGTCCTGGTCGAAGAGCGGATGGTGCTTGGGGTTGTAGAACGAGTACTTATCATGCGTGACGATCTTGCGGGCGTGGCCCCAGGGCCCGACGGGCGCGTCGGCCTCGGCATACCAGATCTCGCCCAGATAGGACGAATTGCCGAACTGCTGACCGAAGATGGCGATCCATCGCTTGCGATAGGCGTTGTAGTATACCGTCCCGTTGTGTGGCGTGACGGCCTTGCCCGACTCGGCGTCGTAAACGCGCACGTCCTTTGCCTCGGCTTCGAGAGCTTCGATGACGGCCGCTTTGCCCATGTCCATGGAGGCCAGCGTCTGGCCGAATGTGACCCAGCGGTTTCTGGTCTGGTCGGAGGTCTTCGCCGGCAGGGCGGTGAGCACCTCATAGCGGTTGGCGTCGATCACGTCCTCCCATGCCGCCCGAACACGCAGGCGAGGGGCCATCGGCGAAGGCGACGTGAAGTAATAATAGGACTGGCCGTCCACCTCGACGGGAAAGGCATGTCCGGTGTTTCGATAGGGCAGGAACTCCAGCCCCGGCCGCACCAATGGCTCGAAGGTCTGCGTCGCGTCATTGAAGACCATCAGGCCGCGTTCAAGCACCTTGTCGAGGCTTTGCAGGCGGGTGAATTTGGCGACCATCCGCTCGTTGCCTCGTGGATCGCGCACCGTCAACAATCCGTCGAGCCAGACCAGGCCACCCTCCTGCATCGGCGCCATCTTTCGGCTGAATCCGCTTTCGTCAACGAAATAGTCCAGATCGACACCGAAAGCCGGGTCCAGGCCGCCTCGCTCGGGAAGGTCGGACACAGCGCCGCTCATGGCGAAGTTGCCCAGCGGATAGGACGGCCTGGCCGTGTCACCCCACATCCAGAAGAGGCGCCCGCGGTAGAGGCAGGTGAACACCGAATCCTGTCCGACGACCTGGCCGTTGAGGACGGGGTTCTTCAGCGGGACGGGCCGGCCGACCAGAATGCTGTCGCGGTAGATCCCTTGGCCGGTGATACGGTAGAGCCGCTCGGCGATGTTGACGCGGTCGAGCTGGATCGTCGCGGTCGTTCCGGGCGTGGTCTGGACACGCGCGCCGCGATAGCCGAAGCCGTCGGCGGCGAGGGTGTAGCCGTGGCTCTGCACGTGGAAGAAGACCTCACGGGCCATCAGGCCGGGTTCGAGAAACGCGACGAGGCCGTGGCTGTCCGTGACGTAGCGGATCCCGTTGGTGGTCTTCAACTCGACCAGCGGTACGCCGCGTCCCGTCTGGCGATCCACGACCTGAATCGCAAAATACGGAGAGGTCGAACTCTGTCCCGCAATCGCCTGTACCCTGCCTGCGAGAACGAGGGCGATGGTGGCGATTGCTGCATGGCTCCACATTGTGCCTTTGCGCATGATAGATGCTCCTCAGTCACCAGGTAGGTCACGCGTTTTTCTTGATTGTGCCGGTTCAGTTGGGTCGGCCCAGGAGAATTCTCAGAGAGTCGCGGGCCGGCGCGGAATCGGGGTCGTGCCGCAGGGCGGTCTGGAACGCCTCGACCGCCTCGGTCCGCTGTCCCTGCCGGGCGAGCAGCGTGCCCAGAGTGCAATGCAGGACCGCGCTTTCGGGCGAAAAGACCAAGCCGCGCCGGCAGATGTCCGTCGCCTTGTCCAGTTTGCCTTCCTGAGCGAGGATTCGGGCGAGGCTGTTGTAGGCCGGCACACAGTCGGGTTCCCATCGAACTGCCTGGAGGTAGTGCTTCTTGGCCTTGTCGGTCTTGCCTCTGTCGTGCCACTGTTCGCCCAGGAAGAAGTGTGTTCGGCCGGAGGTCGGCTGGAGTTGCAGGGCCCGCTCGTAGAGCCGGACGGCCTCGTCCGCATTGCCCAGGGCCCCCAGGACGGTGGCGAGGCTCTGGTGGGCCAGCCATGAGTGCGGCAGATGGTCCCGCACCCATCCGAACTGCTCGGCGGCGGCGCGGTGGTCCCGCACGTGCTCGGCCAGGAACTGGCCGTATCGCCATCGCAGAAGCCAGTCGTTGGGATTGTCCTCGACGGCCCAGCGATACTGCTCGGCGGCCTGCGCTATCGCCTGCGGCGTCGCGCCGGCCCTGAGCGCTGCCACGTCGCGTTCGATCCGCTCGATGTGCTCGGCGTAATAGAGCCGGTTGCTGAAGGGCGGCCGCTTCAGAAAATCATGGAGGACCTTGTCGGCGATCTTGTAGCGGTCCACGTCGGTGTAAGCCAGACGCTGCGCGCACTGGGCCTCGGTCAGCGGTTCCATGTCTTCGGCCCTCGTCTTTCGGACGCGATCGGGCAGGGCCTGCTCGGCCGCTTCGAGGATGGATCGGGCCAGCAGGTAGTTGCCGGCGAAGTTCATGTGAACGTGCTCGTAAAACAGCTCGTCGCCCGGCGTCAGGTGTGGGCTGTTTTGCTCGAAGATTCGGGCGGTATCGACCAGATGCACGCCGTCGCGGTGGCCGGCGGCTGTGTCACGGACGATCTCGTTGATCCGGCTGTCGGCGCGAAAGCGAAGCGTGTCGGCCTCTCTGGCATTGACGTAGCGTTCGAGCGCCTTCTCGTATTCGCCCATCCGCCAATAGCATCGGCCCAGCCGGAATTGGAGGTCGGCATAAGTGCCGTCAATCTCGGTGGCCGCCAGATAGGCATCGATTGCCTCGGAGTCTCGGCCGGCCTCTTCGTGGGCGACGCCTTCCTGGTAGGTCTTGTCCCAGCGTTCGGCGTCGGCGGCGCTGAGGTCGCGTCGGTGTTGCGAGCCGAAGGGCGGATTGTCCTTGAGGTTGCCGGCGACCGTGCAGAGAACCACTTGGGCTCCCGCGGTCCGGCCGGTCCAGACGATGTCACCAAGATTGCCGGCGAAGTGGGCGTAGACGGCCTGCAATCCCGTGTCGTCGGCCCGCACGTGCTTATCGACGAACATCTCGAGCCCTCGCCACATCTCGGGCGTCCCGTCGCGGGCCCCCACCGCCGCCAGCAGGTCGGTCATCGACTGGCCGAGCCGCGTGCCTTTGACGGCAATGGCGGCGCGGATGACGGACAGGTTGCCGGCCAGAGGGGCGAACACGCTGCCGGCTCCATAGGGTCCGGTGACCTCGTTGTTGCCGAGATAGACCACGAACACGTCGGGCTCGTAGCGGACGCAATCGCGGGCTATGGGCAGGACGCAGTGGGAGTTGATGGCCGCCATCGCGGTGTTAACGACCTCGAACTGCACGCCGGGGTAGCGATCCGCGAGCATGACGTGCAGCATCCGGCCAAAGCTGAAGGCCGGTTCGGGCACGCCCATTGCCGCCGAGGCGCCGAGGACGAAGATGCGGCAGGTGTTGCTCGGCTTGATCTTCGGGAAGATATAGGGGCTGGCCTCCCTGGCGAGGTGTCGCGGGAAGAACCGCCAACTGAATCGGCTGTTGTCGCAGGCGTACGTCCGGCCGTCTATCTTGACTTCGACGATGGCGCTCGGCCGATATCCGTACCCGACCAGACGCAGGCCCACTTCCACCACGGCCAGCAACAGAACCGGTATGCCGATGGCGGCGACGAGCCGGAACATCCACAGACGGCCGCCGGTCGGCGCGGGGGCAGGGGGCTGTGGCTTGGCTTTCGGCCCCGGCCTCGCGGCCCCTGGGTTTGTGCCTGATCTGCTCTTCTTGCGTTGTCTTGACACCGGCAGCGTTCCTTCCTGACACCTTCTCACATGGGCTGAGAACCAACCTACTATATCGGATCGGATGGCCGGTTGTCTGCCTTTTCCTGACTTCGGCAGAGACGGCCTTGATGAGAATCGCAATCGATATTAGCATGAGGTCCAGGTCGTACCGTGTGGAGAACAAGGACGGTGTTTTTGAAGGGGCGATCGTCATGGAGAAGCTCTACGAGCAGGCGGAGACGGGTTGCTGCCCGCGATTCGATCCGGGGCCGTGGGACGACAAGGAAGTGGTGCTCGACAACAGGCTGTTCGTGAAAGACCGCGTCCGAAGCTTCCTGCACATTCCGCTGAACTTCGGGAAGGTGATGGTCCGCAATATGGAGCGGATCCAGGCGGCCGGGGCGGTGGAGTCGCAGCCGTTGATGCTGTCGGATGAGAACTCGCTCTGGGGCGCCGACATCTACATTGCCGTCAGCAAAGACGTGGCGGGGGCCGAGATGGCGAAGATCTCCGGAACGTTCCTGTCGCAGGTCTTTGAAGGGCCGTACAAGGACGTCCGCAAGTGGGTGGCCCAGATGAAGGATGCCGTCGCGTCGAAGAAGAAGACGCTGAAGAAGCTGTATTTCTTCTATACGACGTGTCCGAAGTGCGCCCAAGCCTACGGCAAGAACTACGTCGTCCTGCTGGCCAAGGTCTGAAGCGTCCTGGCGGTTTCAGTGGACGATCCCGAAGTCGCTGTATCGGGGATTGCAGGGGACCTGCTTGATCCGGGCGTCCCGGATGGCGCCGGAGAATGAGTCCTGTACCTCCCGGATGCAGCGGTCTACCTCGTCGGCAGGGCCTTGGGCGAGCATCTCCACCGTCCCGTCGGGCAGGTTGCGTACGAAACCGGTGACATCGTACCCTCGGGCGATGCGATAGGTCGTATAGCGAAAGCCGACGCCCTGCACATGCCCCTTGAAGATAATGTGTCTGGCGATCTGGTCCATGCGTCCTGGCTCGTTTGCTGTTGACTAATGCCTCTTTGCCGCTATCCTGTGCCGGATATTCCCCCTACGACGCCATTGTAACGGTTGTTTGACTCGTCCTCAAGAGATCAGGCAGAGGGGCGTCGGCGCAGGGAGGGGATCATCGACCGTTGTGTGGAAGTGGGTTTGTCTCTGATGGAACGCTGTGAGGTATTGGGCGAGGATCGCCGCATTGCTGCCGCCACGTCATCGGCGCGCAGGACTGTTGGAGCCACGGTGTTGATCTGCATTGCACGCCGGCTTGGGTCGCGATACCTGCCCGCCGTCTTGGTTGTCGCGGCGGTCCTCGTTTCGCTGCCGGCGGTCGAAAAGGGGCTGCTGAACGATGACTACATGCAGCGGGCGATCGCCGTCGGACCGTCACCTTTCGTCGAGCGTCTGGCTGCCAGGGGGCTGGCCCTCGGCAGTTCGACGGCCCTGGGGCCGGTTCTCACCGACCTCTATATAGCGGTGGATCCCCAGCGAAACCTCGATGCGTTAAAGGCCTATGGCGCCCTGCCCTGGTGGACCTACAAAGGCTATCGTGTCGCGTTCTTGCGACCCGTCGCGGCCCTGACACATTGGCTGGACCACCGGCTCTTCCCTGATTCTCCGGCCGTGATGCATTTGCACAGCATCCTGTGGTTTGCGGCGGTCGTTTGGCTTGTTGCGGCTCTGTACCGCAGATTTATCGACGCCGCGCCGGTTGCGGGCCTGGCGGCCCTGTTGTTTGTTCTGGAGGATGGCAGTTTCTTCCCCACGATGTGGCTGGCGAATCGTAACCTTCTGATCTGCCTGTTCTTCGGTATCCTGGCGGTCGTCCTGCATGACCGTTGGCGGCGGGATCGCTGGCGGCCGGGGGTGGTGCTGGGCCCTTTTTGTCTGTCGCTTTCGCTGCTGTCGGCCGAGGCGGGTATTGCGACCGTCGCTTACCTGTTCGCCTATGAGGCGGTGCTGATGACCGGGCGGTGGAGGACCCGGCTCCTCGCCTTGACGCCGGCCGTCGGCGTGGTGGTCCTCTGGCGTCTGGTCTACAACGTTCTGGGATATGGGGCCTCGGGCGGCGGGTTCTACTTTGACCCGGTGCGTGAGCCCGTGGGGTATGTGCTCGCCGGTCTGCAGCGCGCTCCCTTCCTGCTGACCGGTCAGTGGACGACCATTCCGCCGGAACTGTACAGCTTCCTGCCCCCGATGAGCAGGATCGCGCTCTGGGTCGTGCTGAGCGTCCTGACGGTCCTGATCCCACTGCTGTTGTGGCGTTTTCTGCGGACCCACAGACGCAGCCGGTTTTGGTTTGTCGGGATGGTCCTCTCGGCGGTCCCATTCTGCGCGACGCTGCCAATGAGCCGGTCGTTGCTGTTTGTGGCTGTCGGCGCATTTGGCCTGATCTCGGAGTTCATCGCTGGATGGCTTGCCGACGTATGGGACGATAGCGGCCAGGTCGCACGCGTCCAAGCGGTCTATGCCAAGCCCAGGTGGCTGTGGTGGGCGACCCGCAACTTGTTTGTGGTGTTTGTGGTGGTGCACCTGCCGCTGGCGGCGGCTGGGCGGGTGACGGCCTCCCGCGTGGCCGACCGGATGCAGGAGCGGGTGGCCAGGACGATGGAGCTGGGCCCGTTGACGGGCGTCGAGCAGCAGGATGTGGTCGTGGTCAACGCACCCAACCCCGCGTCGTTTCTGTATGAGCCGTTTGTCCGTGCCTACGAAGAACAGACGCTGCCGAGGGGCTTTCGTCTGCTGGCGCCCGGCTTCGGCGAGGTGGAGGTGGCCCGCCCGTCATCGAGTGTGTTGATCGTCCGATCCGTCTCACAGGGGCTCTTCGATTGTCAGCGGGAAGGCGCCCGGGCGGATTTCGTGTACTTCTTCCGCTATCTGAGCGATTTTCGCGGTCCCGGGCACCCGCTGAAGGTCGGCGATCGCATGGTTCTGGACCGTATGACCGCCGAGGTGTTGGCCGTCGATGAGGGGGGGCTTCCGCGCGAGGTGGCCTTTGAATTCGACGTTGTCCTGGAAGACACCTCTCTGAAATGGCTCTGGTGGGACTGGGATAATCGTCGGTACAGGCCGTTCGCTCCGCCGCCGGTTGGAGAGACCGTGACCCTCGTCGGGCCTTTCTGAGACGCCCCGGCGGCGACCGGCCCAACCTCAATCGCGACAGGATGCTCCCGCATCTGAAGAGACCCTTTTGCGTCCCGGCGCAGTTTGGCATTCCCGCGAGGCCGGCTGTCGCTTATAATGCCCCCGCTGAAAGGGCAGAATTGGCAACATATGGGTAGAACCAAGAGAGATATTGAACGAAACGAGCAGGTTTATCAGCTCAGCACGCTGGTCGCGGGGGAGTTCTCGCTCCAGGAGGTGCTCGACCGGCTGGCCGAGGCGGCGGTCAAGATTGTTGGCGCCAGGGCCTGTTCGATCCGCCTGGTGGACGACGAGACCAACGATCTGAGGATGCGCAGCACCTACGGACTGAGCGAGGAATACCGCAACAAGGGCCCCGTGACGAAGGACGACGAGGTTATCCGGGCCGCCTTTGCCGGACAAGCGATCGTCATCGACGACATGCGGGACGACAGCCGCATCCAATACAAGGACGCGACCCAGAAGGAAGGGCTGGTCAGCCAGTTGACGGTGGCCATGCAGTTTCGCAACCACCCGATCGGCGTGCTGCGGCTCTACAGCCCTCGGCCGAGGGGGTTCAAGGGCGACGATACGATCGTTGCTCGGGCCGTTGCATCGCAGTGTGCCGTGGCGATCACCAATGCCAAGCTCTATGGCGAGGCGATTGCCGGCCAGCGGATGGCCGAGCAGATGCGTCTGGCCGGCCTGATCCAGCGCCGCATGATCCCCGAGAAGGCCCCGAGGATCACCGGATTGGATATTGCGGCGACCTATATTCCCTGTTTTGACGTGGGCGGCGATTTCTACGATTTCCTGCCTCTCAGCGACGGGCGAATCGTGATCACCATCGCCGACGTCATCGGCAAGGGTGTTCCTGCGGCGATCATGATGAGCTGGTTCCGCGGCGCCGTCCAGGCCTATACCGAGGGATTCCGGGAGGTGCTCAAGGATATGGGGCCGGTCGCTGGCGATCTGAACAGCGGTCTGAAGACGGCCATCCGCACGAGGAACGCGATCGAGAATTTCAACAAGATGGCGTGCATCGAGTGCCGCGAAGGGGAGTTCATCACGCTGTTCTATGCGACGATCGACGCGGTCGAGAAGACGATGACCTACTGTAGTTGCGGACACGAGCCGACCGCGCTGATACGCAATGGACGGGTAGAGGATCTGGCCAAGGGCGGGCTGATCCTCGGCGTGGACCCGCAGGCGAAGTACGAGATCGAGACGGTCCAGCTCGAAGACGGCGACTGCCTGTTGTTCTATACCGACGGCTTGGTCGACACGATGGATTTCAACGGCGTGCTGTGGGGCCGTGATCGGATGGTGGAGGCGGCCAAACAGTTCACCGATTGTCCGGCCGACCAGGTGGTTCGCAACGTCCTGGGCTACCGCCGCCGGTTCGCGGGGCTGGCCCGACAGATCGACGACACGAGTCTGATCGCCGTCAAGGTGGGCCCCCCTCGCCGGACCAATGGCTGCTGCGAATGCGAGTCTCCGGGCGAGCGCACCTGCTCCGGCTCGACCCCGGTCGATCCCGCTGTGAATCCGGGGAGATTGTGAGGAGCCCATGTCGCTGTTCGTGGTGACAATCGACGGTCCGGCGGCCAGCGGCAAGAGCACGGTCGCCCGACGGGTCGCCCGACAGATCGGGGCGACGTTTCTCGACACCGGGGCGATGTACCGCGCCGTTACTTGGGCGGCCATGCAGGACGGCGTGGATTGGAACGATCAGGAGCAGTTGGCCGGCGTTGTCGAGAGACATGCGTTTGCGTTTGAGGCCGCCGACGATGCGATGCTCGTCTGTGTCGATGGCATCGATATCACCGAGAAGATCCGGGACCCGGAACTGACGGCGAACGTCCGGTACATTGCCTCATCGGGCCCGTTGCGGGCGAAGCTGGTCGAAATGCAGCAGGCACTCGCCCGGCGCTTCGGGCGCGTGGTCACCGAGGGTCGCGACCAGGGAACGGTGGCGTTTCCCGACGCCGACGCCAAGTTCTACCTCGTCGC
>JAAYBA010000461.1 GCA_012719085.1 Planctomycetota bacterium | reverse complement strand
GGGCCTACCGCGTGCGCTGCCGCATGAAAGACACCACGGGACGTTGGAGTCACTGGTCGGCGCCCGTCCAGTTCGTCGCCGGCGAACGGATCGCGCCGAGCATCGCGGCCGACCTGCGGATCACGGAACTGATGTACAATCCCCCGCAAATGGCGGGCGACACGTTTTCAGACAACAACGAGTATGAGTTCATCGAACTGAAGAACATTGGTCGTTACGTGCTCGATCTGAGCGGCGTATCCCTGATCGAGGGGGTGACGTTCGACTTTGCGGACGGCCGGGTCACCACGCTTGACCCGGGTCAGTTTGTTCTGGTGGTCCGGAACCAGGACGCGTTTCTCGCCCGCTATGGGGCCGAGCTGACGCCGCTGATCGCCGGCGAATACGGCGGCAAGCTGGCCAATGAGGGCGAGACCCTCAAGCTCGTGGATTTTTCGGCCGGGACCCTGGCGGAATTCAGGTATAATGACAGGGGCGGCTGGCCGATAGAAGCCGATGGTGTGGGTCATTCGCTGGTGGCCGTTGCGGAGGCGGGCTCGCCGAACGACGAGGATTACTGGCGGGCGAGCACCTGCATTGGCGGTTCCCCCGGGGCCGATGACCCCAATGGCGAGGCGGCCTCGGCCTTTTGAGGAGATGGCCCCCCCGGAACAGACGATCTGACCAGCAACGTGTGGTCGATAACAAGGGCAATCAGGCGATTGACAGACGGATGAGGACATGATGGGCACCTGGACATCGAGATTGGGCACGGCGGTTCTGATCCTGACGTTACTGGCTTCGGCCCGCACCAACGGGGCCGTTGTCATTAACGAGCTGCACACGAACCCCGACGTGAAGACCGAGCTTGTGGAGTTCGTGGAGTTGTACAACCCCGGGCCGTCGGGGGTTGATCTCTCGGGCTGGTCGCTCCGCGAAGGACTGTCTTACACGTTCGAGCCTGGGACCGTACTGCCGGCTGACGGATACATCGTGGTTGCCCAGGACCTTGACCATCTGTTCTCCAAGTGGAGCACGCTGCGGCTGAACCTGCCGGGCCATGCGGCCGTTGGGCCCTTCGCAGGCAAGCTCAGCAACGATGGGGAGTGGGTCGTCCTGTCCGATGCGAGCGGGCGGATCGTGGACGAGGTGACGTACAAGCTGGGGTTCCCCTGGCCGACGGTCGGTGATACGGTGGGACTGCGGGGGAGGGGCCATTCGCTGCAACTGGTCAATCCGGGCTTCGACAACGATCTCGGCGGTAGTTGGAGCTCGGCTTATCCGACGCCGGCCTTTCCGAATATCGATGTCATGGCCGAGCAGGTGCCGCCATATATCCGGCAGGTCAGGCATACGCCGCAACAGCCGACATCGGGTCGGCCCGTGACGATCACCGCCAAGATCACCGATGCCGACGGGCTCGCCACGATCCAGTTGCTCTATCAGGTGGTCGATCCGGGGCGCTACATCAGCATAAACGACGCGCGCTACCGCGACGAGTGGACGTTTGTCGATATGCGCGACGACGGACTGGAGGGGGACGCGACGGCCGGCGACGATGTCTACACGGTCCAACTGCCCGCCGCGTTGCAGACGCACCGTCGGCTGGTCCGCTACAAGATCGTCGCCATCGCCACCACCGGCCTGCTGCGAACGGCGCCGTATGACGATGACCCGCAGCCGAACTTCGCCTATTTCGTCTACGATGGGGTTCCCGCCTGGAGCGGGGCCATCCGCCCCGGCAGCGGTGGCTCAACGGGTCAGGTCGTCACGTACAGCCCTTCTGTTCTGACGAGCCTGCCCGTCTACCATCTGATTGCCGATCGCCAGGATGTGCTCGATGCCATGTATCTGCCCGGCGCCAGGAAGGGCCAGTACGGTGGCAGCGACTACCCCTGGTCGGGGACGCTGGTCTACGACGGCGTTGTCTACGACCACATCCACTTTCGCGCCCGTGGCGGGGTCTGGCGGTATTCCATGGGCAAGAACATGTGGAAGTTCGATTTCAACAGGGGACACGATTTTCAGGCTTGTGACGACTACGGGCGGCCCTACGACACGAAGTGGACCAAGCTGAATTTCTCGGCGTGCATCCAGCAGGGCGACTATCAGCATCGCGGCGAGCATGGCCTGTTCGAGGCGGCGGCCTTCCGGCTGTTCAACATGATGGGCGTCGAGGCGCCGAAGACGAATTGGGTGCATTTCCGCGTGATCGACGACGCCGATCCGTCCGGCGCCACGCAGTACGACGGCGACTTCTGGGGCCTGTACATGGCCATCGAGCAGATGGACGGCCGCTTTCTCGACGAGCATGGTCTGCCCGACGGCAACCTCTACAAGATGGAGAGCGGCACAGGCGAGCTGAACAACCAGGGGCCGCGGGCCGCGACAAACAAAGCCGATCTCAATCAGTTCATGAGCGGCTACCGCAGCCGTCCGCCGGAGACCTGGTGGCGACAGAACGTCGATGTCGCACGCTATTTCAGCTATCGCTGCGTTGTCGAAGGCGTCCACCACGGCGACATCGCCTACGGCAAGAACTGGTTTTACTACCTCAACCCCGAGACGAGCCTGTGGTCCATGCTGCCCTGGGACGTCGACCTGACCTGGGCCAACAACATGTTCGGCAGCGGCGAGGACGAGTTCAAGCAGTACGGCCGGATCTTCTCGAATTCGAATCTCAACATCGAGTTCCAGAATCGCCTGCGCGAGTTCTTCGACCTGCTCTACAACGCCGATCAGGCCTGGCAGTTGCTCGATGAGATGGCTGACATCATCGACCCGCCCACCGGCGGGCCGACCTTCGTCGACGCCGACCGGGCCATGTGGGACTACAACCCGATCATGACCAGCGGCAACGTCGACCCGAGCAAATCCGGTCAGGGCCGCTTCTATCAGCGGGCGAACACCAAGGACTTCCGGGGCATGGTCCAGATCATGAAGGACTATATCGTTTCGAACAACCGGGGATTCAACACCTATGTCCCGGACAGTGCGATCCCGCAGACGCCCGTTGTTACGGCCACGGGTCCGGCTGACTTCCCGGCCAACACGTTGACGTTCCGCACGAGCGCCTTCGCCGATCCGCAGGGGGCCGGCACGTTCGCCGCGATGAAGTGGCGCATCGGAGAAGTGACGCCCGGCTCGCAGGTCATCCAATCGGGTGATTCGTCCAAGTTTATTCTCGTGCCTGATAGCTCGCGTTGGAGATACCTCAAGGGAACGGCCGAGCCGTCGGCGACACCCGGTGCGTGGCGCGACCCCGATTTCGACGATTCGACGTGGCTCGCTGGCGATACGCCCATCGGGTTCGGAGAGGCCTTTCTCCAGACCAGCCTGCCGGATATGCGAGGCAACTACACGACGGTCTATCTGCGGAAGAGCTTCGATGTGACCAACGTCGCCGCTTTCGATCGACTCGTGCTCGATCTGTTCTATGACGACGGGCTCAACATCTGGATCAACGGTCGTCTGGTCTTTCAGGACAATGTTGCCTCGGACGATCTGTCGCACGATGCCGTTGCCATCTCGGCCATCGAGATGATGGATTTCGTTTCGCATGATGTGGGCCTGCCGAGCGACTACCTCGTCGAGGGGATCAACGTGATCGCCGTTCAGGTGCTCAACGCCTCGCTCAGCGGCAGTTCCGATTGCTTCATCGATCTGAAGCTCAGCGCCGAGAGGATCGCGGCGCCCGACGACGAGACGCCGCTGCCGGTTCCGGTCGTTCGCCGCGAGCCGGGCCGCTACGAGATCGATACGGTCTGGGAGACGCCCGAGCTGACGGCGTTCGACCCGGACGTTCGCATTCCCGCCTCGGCGATCAAGCCGGGACGGACCTATCGCGTTCGTTGCCGGATGAAGGACGACACCGGGCGCTGGAGCCACTGGTCCAGCCCGGTCCAGTTTGTGGCTGGCCAGCCGGTCGCCGCCGGCGTCCTGGCGGACCTGCGCATCACCGAACTGATGTACAATCCCGCCGTGGGGCCCGACGATTCCATCGACAACAATGAATTCGAGTTTATCGAGCTCAAGAATATCGGCGACGAGACGCTCGATTTATCCGGCGTTTCTCTGACGGAGGGCGTGCGGTTCGACTTCGCCGGAAGCGATGTCACCACCCTGGGCCCCGGCCGATTCGTTCTGATTGTTCGAAACAGGCAGGTGTTCCTGTCACGCTATGGGCCGGGTCTGGAGGGCCTCATCGCCGGTGAGTATGAGGGCCGCCTGGCCAACGGCGGCGAGACCGTCAGGCTTGAAGACTACTGGAACGGCGCCATCGCCGAGTTCACCTACAGCAACGGTGCCGGCTGGCCCCTCGAGGCCGGCGGGGCAGGCCACTCGCTCGTGCCGTTGGCCTCGGCGATTCTCGATCAGCCGTTCGGCTCCCTGGACCGCGGCGGCAACTGGCGGGCCAGCGCCTCTATCGGCGGTTCGCCCGGCGCCGACGACTCCGAGCCCGTCGCGAGCGTCGTGATCAACGAGTTCCTGGCCGGCCGTGGCGCCGGTGACTGGATCGAGCTGTACAATCCGACCGATGCAACGGTCTCTCTTGCTGACTTCTATCTGAGCGACGACCTGGACAATCCGGCCAAATGGCGGCTTCCGTCGCCGACCATCGGGCCGGGAGAGTTTCTCAGTTTCGACGGCGCCGGCGATGGTCTGGGTTTCGGCCTCAGCCAGTTTGGCGAACAGATTCTCCTTTCGTATCTGCCCGCCCCATCTGGCGGCCGGGTCGTCGATGCCGTGCAATTCCAGGCGCAGGAAGAAGGGGTCTCGAAGGGCCGCTATCCGGACGGCAGTCCGTGGTGGTTCCACATGGCGCCTTCGCGCGATGCCGCGAACGCTATACCGATCGCCGACGTTGTGATCGACGAGATCATATACCATCCGGCCGATGGATACGACGAGTATATCGAGCTGTTCAATCCCACGGATGCGGCGATTGCGCTGTCGAACGATGCGGGGCCGTGGCGACTGGGCGGTGGGGTCGAATACACCTTCGGTCCCGGCCTGATTCTGGAGCCGGGGGCCCGGCTGGTCGTCGTCGGGTTCAATCCGCTGGCGGAGGTCGATCGCTTCGGCACGTTTCTGTTCGTTTACACGGGCGAGCCGCTGCTGCCCGGCATCGAGATCGTCGGGCCCTGGCAGGGCAACCTGGCCAACTCCGGCGAGCGTCTGGTCCTGGAGCGGCCGCTCGCCACCGACGACCCGAGCGATCCGGCGTGGGCAATCGTCGACGAGGTGATCTACAGCGACACCGCTCCGTGGCCGACCGCCGCCGACGGCGCCGGCGACGCCCTCCAGCGCACCAGCAGCAACCCCGACCGCTCCGGCAACGATCCCGCCAACTGGCGCCCCGCCCCCCCGTCGCCTGGCTTTGCCCCCTGACCCGCCTGCCCTGGGGCCGTTGAGGCAGAGGGGTTTAGAACGTCAGACCGTGGGAGTCGCATGGCCTCCTTGCTGTGGACGGTGGCCCGACCGGGACAAGTGGGAAAGCGACCTTAAGACGAGGAGAAAGCCATGACTTGCCATATCTGTGGCGGGGTGCTTCAAGCACGGCATACCACGCTGCCGTTCAAGGTGGGCGACGACCGTATCGTTATCATCAAGGGCTTGCCCGTTCTCCAGTGTGGCAACTGCAGCGAGTATGTCATCGAGGATGCGGTAATGGAGAGGGTCGAAACGATCCTGAACGGCGTCGACACCACCGTCGAACTCGAGACCCTCAGCTACGTGGCCTGAGAAACGCTCCCGCCGATGCGTCGCCTGCGCAAGATGCCCCCGAAACAGAATCTGTCTCTCTGGATTTCCCATCCGACATTGCGCAAAACGACCTTGACGCAACTGAAACTGTCCACTATTCTCGTTGCCGTGAGCGAACCAGATGCGTATGCTGAAAGTGCCCGTGACCAACTCGTTACGACGTCCAAACGTTCCAGGAACTCCCGGGCCACAGCCGCGTCGTTGGAGCCGTGGGCCTCATCGTATCTTCGCCAGGAAACCCGAAGGTGTCTTGTACGACCAGAAACGAGGAATTCCGCATCCTGTGCGGATCAATTTGATCAATATCGGATGGGCAAGCAGATGAATCGGTAGGAGATCTTGATGGCGATACCCGACTATCAGACAATCATGCTCCCACTCCTTCAATTCTTAAGTGACGAGAAGGAGCACAACATCGGCGAGGCTGTCGATTCACTCGTGGATCAGTTCAAGCTCTCGGCGGACGAGCGACAGGAACTGCTTGGGAGCGGCCAACAGACCGTCATTCGGAACCGGGCCGGTTGGGCCCGCACCTACCTCAAAAAGGCCGGGTTGGTTACCTCGACTCGCCGCGGGTTCTTCTGCATCACGGAGCGCGGTCAGGCGATCCTTGCCTCAAAGCCTGAGCGCATCGATGTCAAGTTCCTGGAGCAGTTTCCGGAGTTCGTGGCCTTCCGAGAACTTCGGCATGAGCGCCCGGATACACCGCCGGCACCGGTTGGTGCGACCGGCGATGCTACTCCGGAGGAGGCACTTGACGCAGCTTATCAACGTCTCCGACTGGACCTCGAAGCCGAGCTCCTCGAGCAAGTGAAGGTGACGTCTCCCGCTTTTTTTGAGCGTCTTGTCGTCGAACTGCTTGTTCGAATGGGTTATGGAGGTACTCTTCGAGATGCTGGAAGAGCTGTTGGCAGGAGCGGCGATGGAGGAATCGATGGCATCATCAAGGAGGATCGCCTGGGTCTCGATGCAATTTACATCCAGGCGAAGCGATGGGATTCTACCGTCGGACGCCCCGAGATCCAGAAGTTCGCTGGGGCGCTACAGGGGCATCGTGCCCGTAAGGGTGTTTTCATTACTACTTCGTCTTTCTCCGGCGACGCCCTGGATTTTGTGTCGCGCATCGACAGCAAGATCGTGCTCATAGACGGCGTGACGCTCGCAAAGCACATGATCGATCACAATGTTGGGGTATCCATTGCTCGATCGTACGAGATCAAGAGAATCGACTCCGACTACTTCAGCGAGGAATGAGCAAGGGCCGTCGAACAACAGCATGTAGCGGAGGCCACTGCTGGTGCTGAGTGCTGGCGGAGAAGGGCAGTGCGGTGACTGTGGCTATGAAAAAGGCCCCGCGAATGGTGCGGGGCCTTCTTGTGCTTGTGCCTGGTGGGGCTTAGCTGGGGGTGACGTTGGTCGCGCAGGGGCCTTTCTTGCCCTGTCCGACTTCGAAGTTCACCGCCTGGCCCTCATTGAGGGAGGCATAGCCCTGCGTCTTGATCTCCGAATGGTGGACGAACAGATCGTCGCCGCCACCGGTCGGGCTGATGAAACCAAATCCCTTGCTCTCGTTGAACCACTTTACTGTTCCTGTTGCCACGTGTTCATCTCCTGAGGCCGATCCGGCCTGCAAACATATTTTCCCTCTGCTTCTGAATCGGGGGTAAACTTCGAGGGAGGAAAGCATACACCTTCATAGAACCTGCATAATATCGACCTGTTCGAGGGATGTCAACAAAATAAATCGTTAAAATATAAAATAGTTGCGAGTGCGCCCGGCCGGTCGCCTTCCGACTCGGATTTATGCCCTCTCGCCCTCGCAGGGTCACGTCGAATGCCCCCCCGGAAGCTCAGGTATCGGGAATATTTCGGAGGCCAAAACAGGAAAATCGCTTACTTCTGCGATGCGAAGTGATACAATGAAGACTGGTTCATTGTTGTGGACTTGGGGTGAACGCCCGATGAAGGCCTGCGAAGCACGATCGGGCAGCGTGGACGCATCGTCGGTCTCAAGACGAAGCTGTCGAATGGTTCGGCTCGACGCGGCGCGGGCGGGTATCTTCAATCAATGAGTTCCAATGTGAGGCGGCGCTTCTGACGGGAGTTCAGGACGGCTCCCGGACAGGGCCGTGTCGCCGTTGTGAAGGTGCAGAATGACGAATGATGAATACCGCAAGCTGCGAGGCACAAACAAGCCGTTCAGCGCATCAGAGGAGCAGGTCAAGGTGACCTGGAACGAGTCCATTCGCAAGGAAAAGTATCAGTACAGAAAGCCGAATGCCTCGTCTG
>JAAYBA010000460.1 GCA_012719085.1 Planctomycetota bacterium | reverse complement strand
GTGCCGATCACCACGATGTCGGGCAGGCACGTGTGCTCGTCGAGAATGTAGTATTTGCAGACCTCATAATGCCGCGAAGTCCGCAGCGACGGGGCGTTGTTCTCGGCGCCGTCCACAACGCCCTGGTCCAGCGCCGTGTACAGCTCGCCCCACGGAATCGGGGTCGGCGAGCCGCCCATCGCCTGGACCATTCGCATGGACATGACGCTGTTCTGCACGCGGATCTTCAGGCCCGTCAGATCGGCCGGCGTCTCGATCGGGCGGTCCTTGGTGTAGAAGCTCCTCGCCCCGGCGTCGTAATAACACAGCCCGCGCAGCCGCTTGGCCTCGCCCGCCAGCAGAAGCTCCTTGCCGATGGGGCCGTTGAGCACCTTCCAGAGATGGTCGGCGTCGCGAAACAGATAGGGGACGCCGAAGATCCGCATCTTCGGCACGAACCCTTCCATCGGCGCGCTGCTGGTCTTGGTCATCGCCAGATAGCCCAGTTGCAGGGCCTCGATGCACTCCTTCTCCGTGCCGAGCTGCTCGCTGGGGAAGACCTCGACCTTCATGCGGCCGTCGGACCTGGCGGCGACGCGCTCGGCCATGAATAGCATCGCCTCGTGCACGGGGTGGGCCGTCGGCAGGCCGTGGGCCAGCTTGAGCACCAGTTCCGGCCGGGCCGAGACGGCGGGAGAGACGCCGACAACAACCGCGAGCAGGACGATCGCAGGACGGGCGCCTCTGCAGGATCGACTCATCGTCCCGTCGTTCTTCCTGCAACAAGGCAACGGCCTATGGCGCGGCAGACGAACAGTCACGGCTTGCGGCCCCAGATCATCACATCGTCGATGTGGCCGGTGTCGTCGAAGGTCCCGAAGCCGATCCCGCCGGCGCCGAACATCGTGTCCACCGTTCGCATGATGGGCTTGCTCATGTCGTTGAAGAAGACCTCAATCGTGCCGCTCGCCGTGTGGCGGACGATCCGCACGTCGCGGTAGCCGGTGGCCCAGTCGGTGCCGTCGTTTCGCTCTTTGGCAATCGAGACGCGCGGCTCGCCGTTGACCAGGAAGATCGAGTTGGCGTGCGGGTCGGCCTGCGTGGCGATGTGAACGTAGTAAAAATGGGCCGGGTCCTGGTAGCCGAAGAACAGGCACATGTCACGATGGCCGTACTCTCGGCTCGTCTGCTTCATCCGCGCCTGGAGCACGAAGTCGCCCACCTTCAGATCCTTGATTCGCGCCATGTTCAGCGGAGAGCGCACGGGCGGCTGGTAGCGGCTCTGCTGGTGCTGGGCGTAGACGTGGTTGCCGTCTTCGGCGACGATCTTCCAGGCGTTGGGGTCGGTCTGCGTCCAGCGGCCGGCGCCGCTCTCGAAGTCCTCGAAGAACACCAGCGGCATGTCGTTGCGGGTCTCGGCCATCGCCGCCGGCGTCGTGAGTTCGCGGATGCGCAGGTTGCGGAAGCGGTACATCTTGCCGGCCTCGCCGTGATGTTGAATCGCGATGTACCCCTCGCGGTCGGTGGTGTCGATATAGTCGGTGGTCAGGATGTCGTTGACGTAGATGCGGATGCTCGGCCCAACGCAATGGATGCGATAGCGGTTCCAGTCGTCGCGCTGGAACGCCCTGCCGGCGTTCTCGACGAAGGCCTTCGCCGACTGCGGGTCGTCGCTTCGGGGATGGAGCCAGCCGCGTCGTCCCTCGTCGTAAAGTCCGCCGGACCATTGTCGGTCCGAGGGATCGACTTCCGCCTGATAGCCGTACACGTTGTTGCGCTCTTTGTGACAGCGGAACATGAAGCCGGAGTTCGACGGTCGCGGCGGCATCTTCACCTCGGCCTCGAAGACGAAGTCACGATACCTCTCGTTCGTCACCAGGAAGAACTTCTTGTCGGCTTGAAGGACAATCTGACCGTCCTGGACCCAGGCCTTGCCCCAGTCGTACGGATTGCTCCATCCTTCAAGGTCCTGCCCGTTGAACAGAGGTTTCCATTCGTCCGATGCCAACGACGGCGAGCAGAGGCACAGCGCCACAAGGAGAATCACAGACTTGATCCATTGCTGATGCAGACAGGTCATCGTCACAACCCCTTCCTTCCTGGGACCCATCGCGGTCCCGCGTGGTCTGTCGTACTCCCGATGCGCATCGGGATCGGTCGGCCGTCTCCAAGGCCCACGACAGCGAGCCGGAAACCTCGTCGCCGAACGCAATGGTATTGTGCCGTTTCAGCACAATATTGTCAATCGCCGATCAGCCCCGCCGCAACACACAACGCATCCGGCCGGCAAAAAAAGGTGACGGCGGAGCCGGGTATTGTATTGACACGGGACATGGAACCTCGTAGATAAGGAGTGTGATGTTGGGGACATTTGGAATCGCCGCAACTTGCGGCGCAGCACCGCACGATTCCGTCAGGGACGTTTGCCTCGGAT
>JAAYBA010000459.1 GCA_012719085.1 Planctomycetota bacterium | reverse complement strand
CACCGCGACGATCTGCCATCTCAGCGGCATCGCCGAACGTCTGGGTCGGCCGATTCACTGGGACCCCGTCGAGGAGAGGATTCTGGACGATCCGGCCGCCGAGCGCTGGTATGACCGTCCCCGCCGCACACCATACGTGCTGTAGGGGCGAATAGTCATTCGCCCCTACTTGGCCTGTAGATATCGACGTCGATTGAAAGGAAATTGACGATGAGGAACAAGCTCTCAAGCATCGCGTGTTGTGGAATCATCTTGGCCGTACTGCTGTCGATGACGGCGGGCGCACAGGCCCAGGAGGGGGCCGATCTGGTCCGCCAATTGACCGGCAAAGCCGAGGCTCCCGTGCAAGACGCCGCCCGGTTGGCTCAGGCCTACCGAAAAGCCATCGATTACCTGATGCCACTGATGTCGGCCGACGACGTGCCCAGCCGTTACAACTATCAGATCATGCTTCAGGACATGGGCTCGCACGCGGCGAGGCCCGGTGCCGAAGCGGAGCGAGAAACACTGGCCAAGGTCATGATCGAGACGCTCGATCGCGCCGACATGCCCGATACCGTCCGCCATTGGTTCGTGCTGCAACTCGAACGGATCGGCAAGAGCGAATCGGTCCCGGCTTTTGTCAAGCTGATGTCGGCCGATGATGCGCACCTGCGCGACTATGCCCGGCGCGCCCTGGAGAAGAACCCCGACCCTAGCGCGACCGAGGCGCTGCTCAAGGAGCTGGCTTCGGCCAAGGACGCTGCCTGGAAGATCGGCCTGATCGATGCGCTGAGCCAGCGTCGTGCGGAGGAGGCCATCGACCCGATCGCCACCGCATTGGGAGACTCCGACCCGGCCATTGCTTCAGCCGCCGCAACGGCTCTGTCGAATATCGGTGGAGCCGAGAGCGCCAAGGCGTTGTTTGGTGTGCTCAACAAGCCGTTCGGACCGGTCTCGATCAAGGCAGCAGAGGCCCTGATCGACATCGCCCGCGAAAGGACCGCCCACAACGACGTGGTCAATGCGGGCAAGCTCTACATCGCCGTCTACAACTGGGCGACCAAGCTGACTCGCGATCCCGACAGTCCCAATCCGTTCAGCATCCGTGCGGCGGCCATCACCGGTCTGATGGTCTGTGATCCGGACAAGGCGAGCCCGGAGATCGTCAACATCATTCGCGATGGCGATCCGCGCGTTGCCCGCATCGCCGTGCAGGTGGCGCGCCAGGCGCCGACGAAGGACGCCATGCGCGCCCTCAGTCGGGTGTTGCCCGAATTGCCTCCTCACCACCAGGTGCAGGTCCTTGGCCTGATTGCCGACCGTGGCGATCTGTCTTCCGTCGGCTCGGTCAAGAGGGTGCTGAACAGCGACTTCGAAGCGGTGCGCCTGGCGGCAATTGAAACGCTGACGCAAATCGGATGCGATGCGTCGGCCGAGGCCCTGATGGAGATTGCCGTCAATGGTTCGGGCTCAGTGCAGCGGGCCGCCCGCGACGGTCTTGCGCTCATGGCGGGCCCTCGCGTCGAAGAGGTGATCCGCGATAGCGCCGCGGCCGGCGATGCCAGGAGCCGTAGCGCGGCCATCGGCCTTCTCGGCAAACGCCGCGTGCCCGGCGCGACGGAGACGTTGCTTGGTTATGCGACTGATGGGAACGAAGAGGTCCGCTCGGCCGCCTTCAGGGCCCTGGTCGATGTGGCGGATGCCGTGGACGTCGGGAAGCTTGCCGATCTCGTCGCCGGGACGGACGGGCAACGCGCTCGCAGCAGCGCCGGTGCGGCTTTGCGGGCCGTCCTGACGAGGGCCTCCGACAAAGCAGTTGCCGCCAAGACGGTTATCGAGCGGATCGAGAGTTCCGATGGCGACGCGAGGATCACTCTGTTGACGTGCCTCGATGCGGCCGGTGGTCCGGCGGCCCTGGACACGGTCACCCAGGCGGCGCAGTCATCGGACGAAGCCCTGCGAGAAGCGGGCATCCGCACACTGGGCAACTGGCCGGACTTCGAGGCGGCCGAGATCCTGCTGGCCATTGCGTCAGAATCGGAAACGTCCCTGACGCATTATGTCCTCGCTATGCGAGGCGCGTTGCGTCTGATCGTCACCGGCGATTCGACCTCGCTCGATCAGCGTGTCGCCCTCTGCTCGCGCGCCTTCGACATTGCCCGTCGGGACGACGAGAAGCGGCAGGTCATCGCGGCGATGGGGGCGCTGCCGAGCCCGAAGCTCGCCGAGCGTCTGCTGGCTCTGGCTAAGGACGGCAGTTTCAAGACCGAGGCTGCTTTGGCTGCCGT
>JAAYBA010000061.1 GCA_012719085.1 Planctomycetota bacterium | reverse complement strand
CAGCGATCGCCACCGCAGACGATGGCATCCTTGTCGGGATGCCGCCGGGCCGAACGCGACAGCCACTCGTGGACCAGGGTTGGGTCAAACTCTATCACGAACGGCTCTCCCATACGTCAGGTTCCATCGCACCTCCAATGCACCAATGGTGCTTCATCAATCCGGCTTGCTCGCTATCGGGGTCCGTCGCACAGGCCCACGATCGATCTGGCGAATGGCCGTCCGGCCCCGCCGGTCAAACGTCAGGTCGGCCTGCACGGGCCCAATGGCGTCGGCGCCGAACTGCTCGACAAACAGACGATGGACAATCTGGGTGGACAGAATGCCCGCCAGCGCCATGCCGTCCACCTCGCTTACACGATCCACCATCTGAACCTTGCCCAGAAGTCTGGCCACCTTGGCGGCATCGAAGAGCCCGGCCGATTCGATCGCGCTGCGCCCGAGCAGTTCTCGAACACCGTCGCACACTGGTTCGCTCAGAAGGCAATCGACGATCGGCGCCCGATACGGCTGTTTGTGACGGCGGCACACACTCTCCGGCAGCACCGGAGTCAGAATCTTCTTGAGAAGGTGCTTCTCATTGAGGCCGAGGATCTTCCAGCGCGACGGGACTGTGGACATACACTCGATGACACGATAGTCCAGGAACGGCACACGAATCTCCACAGAATGGGCCATGGCCACACGGTCGCCCTGAGACGAGAGCAGGTAATTGCTCAGGAAGATCTTCATTTCGAGGTACTGCGCCTTGGTCACCGCATCGAGCCGATGGAATCCCTCGGGCAGGCTCGCGCGAACCGGCGCGTATGGATCGTTTTGCCCAACAGCCGCCTTGAGTTCAGGTGAGAAGAATGTCTTGATCCGGCTCGTGTTCCGCCAGCGAATCATGTGCGAGAAAAGCGGATCGTGGACCTGGTCCAGGCCATTGCCGAAGAACGAGGGCAGGAATGATTTCGCCCGCTGGTCACCGAAGACATAGCCATAGAGTTGCCCGACCAGAGCGCCCCGCGCGCTGGAATCAGGCTGCCGGGCCCAGAACCGCCGGACCTTCGCTTCCTTGAAGATGTTGTACCCGCCAAACACCTCATCGGCTCCTTCGCCAGTGAGGACAACCTTCAGGCCGCTGTCCTGCACCGCCTTCGACAGCATCAGCAGAGGCACGGGAGCGGTGCGCAGGACCGGCTTCTCGGCATGCCAGAGCATCTCGGCAAAGGAAGCTCCGATCGCCGCCGACGACGCGCGGACTTCCCGGTGATGGGTGCCAAGACATCGCGCCATCGTCTGCTGGTGCGAACCCTCGTCGAAGGCCGCCTGGTCGAAACGAATCCCGAACGTGCTCAGATCGGCGTTGAATCGTCCGGCCGTCAGGGCGGCGATGCCCGACGAATCCAGTCCGCCACTCAAGTAGCAGCCCACCGGGACGTCGGCGCGCAGGCGAAGGCGCACCGCATCGGTCAGAAGATCGCCAACCGTCTCGGCAATCTCGTCCACCGGCCGGTCGATCTGCTCCGAACGAGGGCAGACGGGGATGTCCCAGTACCGCTGCGTCGTAAGGCCGCCCTTCGACACCTTCATGTAGTGACCCGGCGGCAGTTCGCAGATCCCCCGGAACGCCGTGCGTCCCGGCAGGACCGTCCAGAATGTGAACACCTGATCCAGCGCCTCCGGATCGATCCGGCGAGGCACCTGCGGGACCGCAAAGATGGCCTTGATCTCCGAGGCGAAGATCAGACGGCCCTCGCGCACCGTGTAGTGCAGCGGCCGAATCCCCACTCGATCGCGTGCCAGTAACAGCTCCTGACGATGGCTGTTCCAGATGGCGAAGGCGAACTGGCCGTTGAGTCGTTCCAGGCACGCCGGACCTTCCTCCTCGTACAGATGGAGCAGGACCTCCGTATCCGATGACGTGTAGAAGCGATGGCCCTGTCGCTCCAACTGCGATCGCAACTCGGGATAGTTGAAGACTTCTCCATTGTAGACGATCCAGAGCGTCTGGTCCTCGTTATGGATCGGCTGCCCCCCGCCGGCGAGGTCGATGATGCTCAGCCGCACATGCCCCAGACCAGCCCAGTCATCCACGTAGATACCCGCTTCATCGGGACCGCGATGGTGAATCGCCCCCATCATCCGTTCCAAGGTTCGGATGTCGATGTCCCTTGCCGCTTCGAGATTGCAGATTCCGACGATCCCGCACATATACCTATGACCTGGCCGCCCTCCGCCCGATCTGCTCCGATCCGTCCACGGACACCTATGGCTGGCCCTCAAGCCAGTTCTGCCCCAGCAGCGCAAGATCCGAGAGATTCACGTGTCCGTCGCCATCGAGATCGGCCACTCCGGCCTGCCCTGCCGTGCCCGACCATCCGGCCAACCTTGCAAAGAGCCACCAAGCCGCGTACGCCTTCTGATTCGCATTGAGCGGCTCGCTGTGCGCCGAGGTGCACTGATACCAATCCACGTTCATCGTGTGACGGTTCTGCCACTGACGGGCCCAATTGCCCAGGAGCGCACCCGTCCGCGATGCATAGTAGTCGCAGTTGTCGCTCGGAAACGGGTAGTACACGCCGTCGGGGTCATGGCTTTCAATATGGGCGAAATCATACAACACCTTATTGTTGGCCCGGCAGTAATCCCGGATCACCTGGTTTGCCGCCTTGTTGTTTGCATCATTCCCATGATCCACATGCCCCGTCATATAGACAAAGGTCACGTGCGGGTATTGTTGCTCAAGCTCATTCATGGGATTGATGTACTCCGACAGCAATCGGTCGTTGCTGTACTTGCCGCTCACCTGACCGCACCACGACCACATCACCACATTGATGTGCGCATTCTGCGGATCGTTGAGGTAGGCCCTGGTGTTGTTGACCCACTGCGGATAGTAGCCCACGTCCTGGTCCATGGCATAGTCGTGCAGAGCCAGCGCCCCGCCCGCGCCGTTGCGATTCCATGCGAAGGCATCTCGCGGCAATGAGAGGCCCTTGCCACCGCCGTTGGCAAAGGCCACCAGTCCGGTCATCCCCGTGGTGAGCTGCGAGCCGTGCGAGGTGTGGCCATAGGCGATGCGCAGCGACGCCTTGGCCCGCAGAATTGCCCACTCCGGTATCTCCGTGATGTCGGTACACGCATGGTCGATCAGGATTGGCTCACTACGCAAGGCCCAACCGCAGCTGTTGAAAATACAGGCAGCCACCATGCACACAACGAGTTGTTTGTAGCTCATGGTACTCCTCCCTTCATCATGCAGGACTGGATCAATACCCACATACACCCGTTGGACTCATGCCAATACGATGGACCGCCGGGGCCGCCAGGCGGTCAGGCGGTGACTCTCTCGGCTGTCTTCCTCGCCACAAAATCTG
>JAAYBA010000060.1 GCA_012719085.1 Planctomycetota bacterium | reverse complement strand
TCCGCACGGCCTCGGAGTAGTACGGCGAGTCCGCGTTGTTGTAGGTCAGCGGCATCGACTGCTTGCCGCTGCGAACGATCGTCTTCTCGGCGAACGGGGTCTGGAGGTGGCCGACGGTCGAGCCGGTGTTGTTGACCCAGCCATCGAGCCAGGTGTCGAAGATGGCTTCGCCGGCGTCGATGTCGTCGGTGTAGCTCTCGAAACCCTCGATCAGGGCATACTCCTGCGTCGTGAAGCTCCACGTCTCGCCGGCCCAGGTCTCGTCGGTGACCTCGTCGACTCGCCAGTAGTAGGTGGTTCCGAAGGTCGTTTCGGCCGGTGTGAAGACGGCCTGATCGACGGTATCGACCAGGGGCAGATCCTCCGTGTTCGCGCCGAAGTAGACCTCGTGCGAGACGGCGTCACGGCCGGCCCGCCAGCTCAGCGAGCTACTTATATCCACATCCGTCTGGCCGTCGGCCGGCTGCGGCTCGCGCGCCTGGGCGGGGATGTAGGTGAAGCGCACCTCGCTGAGGCCATACTGGCCCATCGTCCCCCAGGCGCTGTTGACGGTCAGGCGGACATATCGAGCGGCCACACCGCCGAAATCGACAACCGTACCGGCGGCATATGTGGGCGTTGCCGTGGCCCGGGCAAACTCCACGTCGTCCAGCGTGATCCATTCCTCCCCGGTCTGGGAATACGCGACGGTGACGTCTCGAAGCCCGAAGCCCAGGAGCATTTCGAACTGGCCATTGTGGTTCCAGACCAGAAGCTGGTGCAGCTTGTAGAGGCGATCGAACTCATACTGAATCCACAGGGGCTCCTCGTCGGGTGCCTTGGCCAACCACATGTCATCGCTCAGGGTCGAGTGTTGATCGAAGGTGTCAAGGCCGGAACCGTCGATGGTGCGTTCCGGTGACGATGCCGCGTCCGAAATCCCGTTGCTGCTGACGCCGATGCCGACGATGGGATAGGCAACCGGCTCGACGCTGAAGCTCCAGACGTCTCCTTTGAAAATCGTAAAATCGGGCGCTGCGTTGACCTCATCGATGCGCCAATAGTACGTCTGACCGAGCTCCAGGCGGTCCGGCGGATCGTACGTGCTGCCGGTCTGCCCTTGGCTGACGAGAACCCCAAGCGGGTTGTTCCTGTCGGCAGCGTTGACGTCGTCAAACACCGTTCCGAAGTACACATCGTGTGTTTGTGCATAGGTTCCCGGCGTCCAACTGAGAACGACCTCCTGGGTCACATCTGTGGCGCCGTTATCAGGATACAGAGCGATGGCACCCACGTCAGGCAGCAGGGGGGCCGCCGCATGTGCGAGAATCTGGGCATCGGTGAGGGCATAGTCGTAGATGACCGCCTCGTCCATGAACCCATCCATCCCGTCCGAATCACTGGCCGCGCGACCGCCGAAGCTGTCGATCGGGCAATCGATCAACGTCGATGTCGTTCCTGCCAGTACGCCGTTGACGAATACCTGGATCTGGCCGCCGCTCCTGCGATAGACGACGTGAATCCATTGTTCGATTGGAGCGACGAGATCGGCTTCACCGGCAGCGGTGAATCGCGCGTCGATCACGCCGTATTCGGTGAAACTGATCTCTTCTTCGACACCCCAGCCGACGATACGCAGCGAGAAGGCCCCGCTGTCCGAAAGCGCCTGTGCTACCGTCTGGCTCATGATCATGACGATGAACTCGGCGGTCCACTCCTCGCCGGCAACGTTGCCGCCCTGGGTCCACATGACGTCGTTCTGGCCGCCGCCTTCGAACCGCACCGCCTGCCCGGGGCCGAAGAGCCCATCCTGGCCCAGTTCCACCAGGTTGCGGTAGGTCCCTTCCAGGCCGCCGCTGCCCTGGTCAGACGCCGCCGTGGTTCCAGGCGTCTCATTGAAGCGGTACCAGTGAACGGGATTCGCCTCCTGTACCAGTCCTTCCCATTTCTGCACGCCTGCTCGACCTGCATTGCCGCCGGCCAACACGACGGCCAGAACAAGCGCAAGAGACAGTTTTCTACCCATGACAGTCCTCCTCACGAAACACGATGAACGGTATCATACAGCCTCTGCATGCATGACAACAAGTCCTTCCCCGAGGCATGACGCAACCGCC
>JAAYBA010000458.1 GCA_012719085.1 Planctomycetota bacterium | reverse complement strand
TATGGCACCGCCGACGACATTTGCAACTTCGAGTGGAAGTATCGAGAGTAGCGTGTGGCGGCCCGATTTCCCTGAGGTCGTTGTCGGGGTGTGTCGTCGGCTCCGCCCGGCGGCGCGAGTCGCAAGGGATCATCCGGCAGAAGACGTCGGCATTGAAAGAGGACGATCGTGAAAGCGAAAAGATCAGGTCTGACGCTGGTAGAGATTCTCGTGGTCGTGGGTGTGATCGCCATTCTGGCGGGGATGCTCCTGCCGGCCATCAGCATGGTCCGCAGGACAGCCCGGGAGGCCAAGCAGAAAGTGCAGTTTACCGCCATCGATTTGGCCCTGGCGACGTTCAAGAACGATCATGGGGACTACCCACCCTCCGACCGGTACACATGGCTGGAGGAGACCGCGCAGACGGAGAATTCGTCGGGGGCTCAGAAGCTGGCGGAGGCCCTGCTCGGCTGGGACCTGCTGGGGTTTCATCCCGATTCAGGTTTTCGCGCCGACGGGATGAACCGATGGCCTTACCGCGTGGGGACAATGACCCATACGGCGGGTACCTATTTCCTCTACGACCGGACGGTAGATCGCGACATGGACAGGCGACGGTCTCGTTACCTGGACCTCGATACCGCCAACGCCGTGCGACTGGGCGTTTCGGGGGGCAATGACGGGTTGTTCAATCTGGGGGCGGTCGGGGTCTCTCTGGCACCGGAGACCTTCGTTCTGGGCGACGCCTTCGGCAAGGGAAAAGAGGTGGTGTTGCGTGACGGCAAACGCAAGAGGGCAGGCCTGCCCGTGCTCTATTACCGGGCCAACGCCACCGGCAAGGCGCGCGAGGACGTCTACGACAATCGGGACAACGACTATCTCGTGGTCGCCAAGGAGCAGACGGACCTGACGCAGCGCGGCAGTGCTCCGGCTCGGGCCCAGGGAAACCTGTGGAATCCGCTGGCCGGAGCGGTCTCGACGTTCTATGACAACATTACGGATTGGCGGGCTTCGACGGACAGCTTCCGCGTGCCCCACAAGCCCGACTCGTATATCCTGATCTCTGCGGGCAACGATGGATTCTACGGGACGGACGACGACATCTACAACTTCCAGCGGTAGGTCCGTTGGCTCTGGCGCCAGAGGCGCCGTGGTCCTATGAAGAATGCAAGACGACATCTCGGATTGAGCCTTGTGGAGATGCTGGTGGTCGTGGGCGTCATCGCTCTGATTGCCTCCGTAGCCGTCACGCTGACGCTTCGGATGACCAACCAGGCAAAGGAACGGGACCTGGCGAGTATCTTCGCATTGCTCAAGACGGCGCTGCAGGAGTACCGCGAGGAGACCGGCGAGTTTCCTTTGCAGGCCGAACGAGAGTTTGCCAATGCGTCGTCTCACATGCAATTGCTGTACGAGCGGCTCATGGCCGAGCCGGCCTCGCGCCAGGTTCTGACACAATTGGCAGGTCTGTCTTCGGGCAACGACACGACCGGCAGGGAAGTGGGCCGGGTGCTTGACCCTTGGGGGACCGTGCTGGATTACCAATATGGTCCGGACGACGATTTGCCCGAATTGATCTCGGCCGGGCCCGACCGACAATTCGGGACCGAAGACGACATCAGCAGTCGGGCCGGCTGACGGAGCGATGTGTGAAACGGGCCCTGGATTGAACCTGATGAGCTATCGCCGGTTTCTGCCCGGAATGGGCGGGCCACGGCACGTTCGATAAGAAACGCAAGCTTATGGATTTCCGAACGCACAAAAAGGACGGATTGACGCTGGTCGAGATGACGCTGGTGATCGCGACCATCGCGCTGTTGGTGGGCTTCGGACTTCCGGCTGTGAAGGCCTTGGTGCATTCGTTCGAGTCCACGAGCGGCACCCGCAGCATGATCGGTGCGGCCCTCAGTGCCGCGCGGGCGATGGCGGTGAAGAACCAGAGATACACCGGTGTACGGTTTCAAAAGCTGTGCCGTTCGAGAGACCCGTCGGACCCGTTGATCGGTCTGCTGGATGCGCCGCAGTACATGATTTTCATCGTGCACGAAGAGCCGAAGGACATGGGAGGGCTGGCGATCGGCTTCCGGGCGGTGGAAGGCCTCGAACCGGTGAAGCTGTCGGAGAGTATCGGCGTATTGGACATCAGCCAGATCTCCTCGGACAGTGACATCGACGAAGATCACGAGTTGAACGACGCGTCGGCCTTCTCGATCATATTTTCGCCGTCGGGCAAGCTGGTGGTGCGCGACGTTCGCGTGCGCAATCGAGACGGATATGTTCTGCCGAGCAACGAGAGCGGGTCGAGCAAGGTGTCGCTGGACCAGATCTTCAACTCGGCCAGCAACATCACGGAATACGGACGGGGGATGTTCCTGCAGGACGACTACTCCACGCGGAACCCGTCGCCCGGGAATGCGTCGAATTACGGTTTGGGCAAGGAAATGAGCCGGACGGGTTTCGTCATCTACAACCGCCTGCGCTTTGCGGAGCTGTTCGGCCGGAAGGTGGTGTGGTCGGATTATCTAACCGGATTGTCAGGTGACGATGTGGTTTATGTGAGCCCCCATACCGGGACGTTGGTTTCTCCCAGATGATTGAGCGATATGGATAAGAAATCGCGACAACATGGCTTCTCACTCCTGGAGACGCTGCTGGCCGTCAGCACGCTGGCCGTGGGCATGGTTTTCGTGGCCGGCACGTTCATGGGGGGCATCTATTTCACGTCGCTTTCGACGGAACGGACGATCGCGGCGGTGGCGGCCGATGAAGCCTTTGCAAAGATCCGCCTTTACGGTCTGGATCCCAACGATCCGAATCTGACGACGGATACATTCGTCGCGTATGACGAACTGGCGACGGTTGCGGCTGACGAGTTCCTCTATCCGTCGGTTGCCGAGGACATCGCCAGGCAGTATTCCTGGATGGCCCTCTGCCGGCGCATGGGCGTCGACAGCCGCTTGGTCCAGGTCACAGTGTTCGTCGGCCGACATACGGGAAACGACACACGGTATTGGGTGCGCGCCTCGGACGCCCTGGAACAAGGGGCCTTGCCGCGGCCGGTGCGCGTCACGATCGTTCGGGAGACAGGTGCGGCCGACGACGAGGTGTCGATCGTCGATGCCGTCGCCTCGGACGGGATTGAGGAGAATGCGTTCGTCAACGACGGGGCCATCCTCGTGGATGACGCCACGGGACAGATCTATCGCGTCCTCCAGCGGTACAGCGATCCGTCGAACCGCATCCAACTCGACCGGCCCTGGGACGGAGGCGAAATCGGCGGATCGGCAGAAACCGAGATCTGGGTCGTCCCCCCGTCGGTCGCTGGTGGACGCAGCCCCCTGGTGGGGGTCTACCAGCAAGTCATGAGGTTTTAGAGCGATAGGATGCGAAGAGCCTTTACATTGATCGAACTGGTGGTGGCGCTGGGAATTCTGGCGGTGGTCCTGTCGTTCGCCGGGATGATCTTCCGTGTGAGCATCGATTCGCACCGGATTGCCTTGGCCAACGCGGAGATCATGCAGAAGCTGCGTGTGATCGCCGAGCAGCTCAACGCCGACTTTCAGGGCCTCCGCGACGACGGGGAGCTGTTCATCATCTGGGACGCCGCACGCAAGTCCGATTACCGCGGCGCCAACGCCAACGATCCGGCGGCGTTCGAGCGTCTCGACCGGATCATGTTCTTCACCACCGGCGATTTTCAGACGTATAAGACCGACCCTCCCATTCGTGGCAACGTGGCGAGAGTCTGCTATACCCTCGTCAGTCAGCCGGCCGACAACCAGGCCGGGCGTCTGAAGCCTCGGCAACAGAAGCCCTCGGACCGGATGCTGGCGAGAACGGTGCACGTTCTGGTGCCCACAGCAGATGCGACCGATCGGCTCGACACGGGGTCCTTTACTGAGGCGCAGTGGCGCGAATGGAGCAGTGACTTCGAATACGACAACATCTCGCTGCAGGAATGGATGCAGATCCCCCGCGCCGAGAAGATCGACATCCTCTCGGTGATCGGCGACGTCACGATTGCCGGCGACGTTGAGAGTACGACGGACGAGGCCGCTCGCGGCGTGGTGATCGATCTGACACAGCCCGACCCGGTGCACGCGCTGCTGTGCGAGGGGGTCGGGCAGTTCGCAGTCCAGGGCTGGAGCGACGCGGAGCAGCGGTGGATTCCGCAGGTCAATCCGAACGGCGACGAGAGCCTCGACGACGATTCGGACTTCCTCCTGCAGGGCGATGATCTCGATCCCGAGAACAAGCCTGGAATCTGGTATCCGCGCGGCGCGCTGACCTTGCGGAACATCACATATCCCGCCTCGCAGATCGACAACGCACATCGCCATGAAGTCCCCGGCCTGGGACGGGCGCTGAAATTCACCTTCACCCTGTACGACTCGAAGGGGATCTTCTCGGGCGGCAGGACATTCACGCACATTGTCTACTTGGACGACTGATGGGGTTGCGGATGGCGGCACGGACTGGACAATCAACGGCGGGCTTTCCTCGCGGCTCGGCGCTCATCCTCACCGTGGTTCTCACGAGCCTGTTGGCCATCGTGGGCGTGCTGTTCATCATGACGGCCCGAATCGATCGGATGGCGACGTCGGCAGCCACGGAGAACCAGCAGCTCAACCTGGCGGTCGATACGGTGGTGGCCCAGATTGGTGATATCCTCGTGGCGGACACGCCTGGCGTTTCGGCTGGTTCGATTTACTACGATTTTCCGGACGTCAACAACCGGTGGCTGGCGGACCTGGAGCCGTATCGATCGGGGGCCAACTACTACTGGCGGCAGATCAGTCGCATTTCCGACGCCAACGAGGCCGATGTGCGCGACGTGCTGATTCGCGTCGTGGGCAATCGCGACGTCATCGACGTCAACATGACCGGGACCAATGCCGACGCCGACGGGGATGGTGTGGGGGATGCCCGATGGTTTAAGGTGCCCGGCGTCATGTCGAGCCGGGGCAAGCCGATCTATGCGGCCGTCCGGATCGTCGACAACGCCGCGATGCTGAATCTCAATACCGGGTACTGGTTCGATTCGACCCGATCCGACGGCGAGAGCGTCGATGGCAGCAGCGTCCAGCAGATCAACGTGGTGGCGCTGGCCGCGGGCCGCGGTGCGACAGCGACCGACTATGAGACCTATGCCGCCGCACTCCTGGCGGCGCGGGGGATTGACCCGGTCGAAGGACTCCAACGGTATGCCGATGAGGTGATCTGGCGTTATGGGTATCCGGACCCGAACAGCTCGTACCGTGTGTTCGACCTCTCGGATGAGTTGGAGCTTCGATATCGATTTCTCCTGGACCATTCCAGCGTCGAGACCCGCGCGGAGAGGTGGGGGCGGTTCAAGACCAACGCAATCTCCACCCCCGTGGACTCCGCAGGGCAGGCGCTCGATCGATGGTATGCCCGGGCCCGCGACGATGGAATGCTCGATCCGAACTATGCCTGCCGGCATGTTGCCACGACGTATAACATGGACCGGATTCTCACGCCTCGGCCCATCGAACTCGGCTCGCTGACGCGACATAAGAAGGTCAACGTCAACAGCGGCGATGTGAATACCCTCCGGGATGCCATTCTGACGGCGCTGGCGGTCGCCGGACGGGACCCGAACGTGCTCAGTGCCGAGACCGCCCAGGTCACGGCGAACCTGCTCGACTTCATCGATGATGACGATGAAGTCACGGCTGTCGCCGGCCCCGGCACGTCCGGGGCGCACTACTACGGCTTGGAGCGGCCCTGTATCTACATTTCGGAGGTCGCCTATCGTGGTGTCACGGGCGCTACGGGTGTTGTCCACGTCTCGACCGCAGTTGAGCTGCATAAGCCGCACTTCGCGGACCGCGACCCGCAGGCCGAGCAATGGCGGCTCCTGATTGCCGACGAAGGGCAGTCCAGGGAGGTGCCGATCGTATGGTCGGGGACGCGGCGATTCCATGTGATTCTGAACGAAGATCCCATGGCCGAGCTGTTCGACGACGGCGCCTTCTCCGACCCGGAGGAGCCGGACGACGCCCTCCAGCGATATGGGTATCGCCCCAGCGCCTACAACACTCCGACGGCGCAGATCGACACCGATGGCTTCGGTGAGGGGGCGCGAATTTCGCTCCAGCGATGGGTGGCGCAGACGGACACCTGGATCACTGTCGATCACATGCGCGTGGGGACCGATTGGATGGTTCCGGATCAGGGGGCTCGCAGTTTCCAGCGTGACCTCTCGCCCGGCAAGTGCATACGTCGCCTGTGGAGTGCGGAAATGGCATCTCTGCCCGGTCTGGGCCACGCGATCGACAACTACGTGGACCCGGATGAGGGTGTCATCCAGGCGCATCCGGCCAACCGGACGCTGACGAACATTGGGGAGGTCGGAAAGGTCTTTGCCGCCAGCGCCTACGGCGTGACGCCATCAGACACGGCGACCGACGTCCTGCTCGATCTGGCCAAGCCACACTATGCGGAGTTGCTGAACTACCTGACGGTCATCGACCCCGCGGAGCACGGCCTGCCGGCCGACGAGATGCGGATCATGGGACGGATCAACATCAACACAGCGCCGTGGTTCGTGCTCGCCCAACTGCCGTGGATACGATACGAAGCCTCGGGCGAGCCGACCTTCACGCGGGCCTTGGCCATTGTGGACCATCGGGAGCAGCACGGCCCCTTCCGCAGCGTCGCGGGGCTGCTGCAAGTCCCCGAGATGCAGCAGTTGGGTTACGACGGTTTCGACAACCTGCACGAGGATGATCCGCGCGGGCCCGACCTGACGCCTGACAGCATTCGCGACGATATGGAGGAGAGAGACCTGCTGTTTGCGCGGGTCAGCGATCTGGTGACGGTGCGGAGCGACGTCTTCACAGCCTACATCGTGGTCCGCATCGACGTCAACGGTCCGCAGAAGCGGATGATGGCGATCCTCGACAGGAGCCGGACGAGCGCAGCAAACCCGCAATTCAGACTCGTCGCGCTATATCCCGTTCCCGATCCGCGATAGAGCCTACGCGCCGATCCACGCCACGAGCTTCGGATGCACCTTCCTGTTGGCGGCCAGCACGTCCATCGCCCGGCCTTCGTAAGCGTCGAGGTCGATGGGGAACAACGGGCGGCCTTTCCAATCGGTGACGATGGCGCCGGCCGCCTCCGCGATCATGACGCCGGCGGCCACGTCCCACAGTTTCGGCGTGCAGACCACGGTGCCCACAAGGCCTCCCGCTGCGACATAAGCCAGTTGCAGGGCGGTCGTTCCAAAATTGCGGAACCGCGACTGACGCACGATCTGACCGACCCAGGGGGGGAGCGGGTCGCCGAAATGGCTGTCGAGGCCGACACTGCGCGTCGGTGCGATGTCGTCTTCGCCGGCCTCGATGCGTCGGCCGTTGAGCTGAGCTTCCCCGCCTTGCACGGCGGTGTACATCGAGTCGGTCGCCGGGTCGAACACGACGCCGGCGATGGGACGGCCCTCGTAGAGGACCCCGATGCTGACCGTGAAGATCGGGATTCCGTGGGCGAAGTTGTTGGTCCCGTCGATGGGGTCGATCACCCACCAGATCGACGGCTCACCGCGCGGCGCGCGTTTGAAGATCTTCCCCGGTTCGCCTTCTTCGCCAATGAACCCATGGTCGGGAAAGTCCTCTCGGATGCGATCGACGATGATCTGCTGGCAACGGCGGTCTGCGTCGGTGACCAGTTCGGTCTCAGTCTTGAAGGTGGCTTTGACGTAGTTCATCTCCTCCATCGCCCGCTGCCCGGCGAGGCGGGCGGCGACGACGGCGGTTTCGAGGATCTGGCTCAACGCCTGCTGTTCCATAGCCATACGCAGCTACCTGCTCCTTGTCGTTGACAGAAACATTGGTGGCGGGTATTCTACCTCGGTTATGCAGACATGCCAATCGGCAAATGCCGCCCAATTCACCCGTCCCGCCTCGTTGTCGGAGCGTCGCGTGGCACTGGCGGTTTCCCTGTCGATCTTCGGCTTCTTCGCCGGACTATGGGTGCTTCAGCTTGTCGGGTTCGATGTCGGGTCGCTCTTCCATCCCTGCGGGTTCAAGCAGCGAACGGGCTGGCCGTGTCCGGCATGCGGGATGACCACCGCCGTGCTTGCCTTCGCTCGCGGCCGATTGTTGGCTGCATTTTACATTCAGCCGGCCGCTGCATTTCTCTGCAGCCTCCTGGCGATGGTCGCATTTTTCGCTTTGCTGACGGCGGGTCTTGGAGTATATTTCAGGGCCTTCGACCGTCTCTTGCACGAGACGAAAGTGATTCACTGGATTGCAGTGTTGCTCGTGATTCTGGCTGCCGGGTGGGCAGTGACATTGGCCCGTGCCTTTGCGGCGCAGAATGCTGGTTAGCCGTATGGACGATGGGGAGTTACGGGAGTGCTTTTATGATGAGAATTCTGATCACAGACAAACTGGCCCAGGAGGGGATCGATATCATCAATGCGGCCGAAGGGTTCGAGGCCGTAATCAAGACCGGAATCAGCGAGGATGAGCTGGCTTCCATCATCGGTGAATATGATGGCCTGATCATTCGCAGCGGTAGCAAAGTCACGGCCAAGGTTCTGGCCAATCCAGGCAAGCTCAAAGGCGTGGCACGGGCGGGCGTCGGTGTCGACAATATCGATGTCAAGGAGGCGACGCGCAAGGGCATCCTCGTGATGAACACCCCCGGGGGCAATACGCTCAGCGCTGCCGAGCATACGATGGCTCTGATGCTGGCGATGAGTCGAAACGTCGTACCGGCCTGCAATAGTCTCAAAGCAGGGGCCTGGGATCGAAAGAAATATACCGGCAACCAGCTCAATCACAAGGTCCTGGGCGTGATCGGCCTCGGGCGGATCGGGATGGCGGTGGCCCAGATGGCCTGCGGATTCAACATGAAGGTGCTGGGATACGATCCGCTGGCGGCGCCGAAAGACGCCGAGCAGCAGGGGGTCGAGGTGACCGACAACGTCGAGCGGATCTTCCGGGAAGCGGACTTCATCAGCCTTCACGTGCCCAGGAACGAGCAGACGCTCAACATGATTGGCAGCGCACAGCTCGAAATGATGAAGCCGACGGTGCGTCTGGTCAACTGCGCTCGCGGCGGGATCATCAACGAACAAGCCCTGTACGACGCCCTGGCGGCCAAGCGGATCGCCGGCGCGGCCCTCGACGTGTTTTCGAGCGAGCCGCCGGAGAACATCCGTTTTGCCGAGTTGGAGAATTGCCTGGTGACGCCGCACTTGGGCGCCAGCACGGAGGAAGCGCAGATCGAGGTCGCGGTGGAGGCGGCCGAGATCCTGATCGACGCGATCAAGGGCGGGCCGATCAAGAACGCGCTGAACGCGCCTTCGACAGGTGGTGCGATGCCGCCGATGGTGGGCCGCTATGCCGAGCTGGCCCGTCGCGTCGGAGCACTGCTCAGCACGATCGCCCCGGGCAACATCAAGGGCATCGAGGTGCAGTATCGCGGCACAGTCGCCGCCATGGACATCGCGCCGGTGACGCTCGGTTTTCTGATGGGGCTGCTCCAGAAACATTTCGAGATGCCGCTGAACATGGTCAACACGCCGGTGCTGGCGAAGGAACGCGGCATCAGCATCGACGAGACGAAAAACAGCGAGGCCAAAGACGTGGCGTCGAGCTTCAGTGCGAAGGTCGTCACAACAAAAGGCACTCGTACTGTGACGGGCTCTGTGTTCGGTGAGCGGCTGCTGCGGATCATCGAGATCGACGGGTTCAATATCGAGATGACGCCGCAAGGGGCGGTGCTGGTCATCTTCAACGACGACAAGCCCGGCGTTATCGGGGCGGTCGGCACGGTGTGCGGCAAGCACGGGATCAACATCGGGACGATGGGCGTCGGCCAGAAGCTGGAAGAGCACAAGGCCATCCTGGCGGTCAGTCTCGACAAGGAGCCGGCTGCCGATGCTGTTGCGGAGTTGAGCAAGCTCGATTTCGTCAACGAACTCTACGTCTGCACGCTGTAGGGATTTGTTGTCGGCGCCCGGTCGGCATGGATGCGGCCACGTTCCTTCGTCGCGGCTGCTGGACGGAGACACGTTGCGCGGGATACGGACATCATGGCCCAGGAACTTATCATCAGCGTCAGCGGAATGCGTGGGATCATCGGTGAGAATCTCACACCCGCCCTCGCCGCTGAGTATGGTTGTGCCTTCGGCAGCTTTTTGAATGATCGGGTCGGCGCAGGCGGACGACCGTCCGTCTGCGTCGGCCGCGACTCGCGCGGCAGCGGTCCGATGCTGGCCTCGGCCGTCATGGCGGGACTGTGTTCGGTTGGAGTCGATGCGATCGATCTCGGACTGGTCACGACGCCTGGTGTCGGCATCATGCTGCGCCATCTCGGTTGCGCCGGCGGCATCATGATCACGGCGTCGCACAACCCGCTTCCTTACAACGGGATCAAGCTGATCCTGGACAACGGCGTGGCGCCTCCTCCGCAGACGGCAGCGCAGATCCGTCAGTGTTTCTTCGATAAGCGATTCTCGTTCGTCGGCTCGTCGCAGTGCGGGAGGGTTGTCGCCAATCCCGATACCGATCGCATCCACGTGGAGAAGGTCCTGGCGGCGGTGCCATCAAAACAGATTGCGCCTCGTCGGTACAGAATCGTGCTCGACAGCGTCAACGGCGCCGGCGCGCCGGTTGCCAAGAAGCTGCTGGCCGAGTTCGGCTGTGAGGTCGTTGCGATGAACGACGAGCCGACAGGGCTGTTCGCACACGAGCCTGAGCCGATCGCCGCCAATCTGCAGGGGCTGTGCGAGCGCGTCCGACAGGTAGGGGCCGACGTGGGCTTCGCGCAGGACCCCGATGCCGATCGCCTGGCGATCGTCGATGAGAGCGGCCTGTACATCGGCGAGGAATACACGCTGGCACTAGCCGCCAAGTGCGTGTACTCCGGTCGTTCGGGAGCGGCGGCGGCGAATCTGTCCACGTCGCGCATGATCGACGACGTGGCTGCTTCGGCCGGTGGTCGCGTCATTCGAACCCCAGTGGGGGAGGCCAACGTCGCAAACGCCATGCTGGAAAACGGCTGCGTCATCGGCGGAGAGGGCAACGGCGGGGTCATCGATCTGCGCGTCGGGCCCATACGCGACAGTCTCGTGGCGATGGCACTGGTGCTTCAGTTGATGGTCGAAACGGGGCAGACCATCAGTCAGTTGGTGCGCCAGATTGGTGGGTACGTCATGATTAAGGATAAATTCGCTGCCGATGCGTCGCAGGCCGAACGGATCATCGATCTGACGAGGCAGCGGTTCCCCGATGCGGTGCCGAACGATTCAGACGGCTGTCGCCTCGATTTTGACGATGGCTGGCTGCATTTGCGGACCAGCAACACCGAGCCGGTGATGCGTTTGATCGTCGAGGCCAACGACGAGGCGGGGGCGCGTCGCTATGTTGAAGAGGTCTCGGCGATTCGCGAGGCCGTGCTGGGGTAGACTCGTGGCAGTCGACAGCAAAAACGACGTGGCCGTGGCGCAGATTCGGGCGGTGACCTGTCTGGGCATGGCGGTAAACGTCGCTCTGTCGGTCGTCAAGATCGTGGTCGGTCTGGTGTTCTCCTCTCTTTCGCTGGTTGCCGACGGGATTCACTCGGTCAGCGATCTGGCCACCGATCTGGCGATCCTGCTCGGGTTGCACCTGGGAGCCCGCAAGCCCGACGCAGCGCACCCCTACGGGCATGGCCGGCTGGAGACGTTCTCAGCCGTCGTGGTGGCCGTTGTGTTGATCGGCGTCGGCGGGACCATGATCTATTACGCGACCACGGCGATCGCTCGCAACGAGGTGATGACGCCTCACTGGCCCGTTCTCGTGGTGGCGGTCCTTTCGATTCTGGCGAAAGAGGCCCTCTACCAAGTCGCGAAGCGAGTTGCTGTAAGATCGCATAGCGCAGCACTTTACGCCAATGCTTGGCATCACCGCAGCGACGCGTTCAGTTCGGTTGCCGTGCTGATCGGTTATGCCACGCTGTACGCCGGATTCGATCACGGCGATCAGGTGGCGGCTATGGCCGTTGGTCTGCTGATCGTTCTCGTCGGTGTGAAGATTCTCGGCGATTCGCTTCGTGAGTTGACTGAAGGGGCGGTCGATCCGGAGACGGTCGCCCAGGTGATGAAGGTCATTGATGGACACGGTGAGATTCGACAGTGGCACAGGTTGAGGAGCCGTCGAGTTGGGCGCGAGCTATTCCTCGATGTGCATATTCTGGTCGATCCGGAGTTGAATGTTGCGGCCGCGCATGAGATCTCGGAGCGACTGGAGGAGGCCCTCGACCGGGAAATCGCCTGCCCGGTCAATGTGACGGTGCACATCGAGCCGGACCTGCCGGCGTTCCGCAAGTAGACTTGCCGGACGTGGCAGTGGCGAAGCGACCGGGTATAATTCGTCTTCGGCAGGGTGGAAAAACTATTGCAGGGCGTCCGGGCGGGCGGTACAATAATCCCTTTTTCAGGGAATCATGCAGATCAAGAAAGGACATTCCGCACAATGAGTCTTCAGAGCTTCTTCACCCCGAAATCCGTCGCCATCGTCGGGGCATCGCGCCAGAAGGGCAAGGTAGGGTACGAGATTCTGGTCAACATGATCTCGTCCGGTTTCCAGGGGAAGATCTGGCCCGTCAACCGCAGCACAGATTCGGTCGAAGGCCTTACGTGCTATCCCGACCTGACGAGCATCGGCGAGACCCCGGAGTTGGTGATTGTCATTGTTCCGGCCAAGTTCGTTCTCGGCGTTATGGAGGAGTGCGCCAAGATCGGTACGAAGGCGGTGATCATTATCACGGCCGGTTTCAAGGAGATCGGAGAAGAGGGCAAGAAGCTCGAAGACGAAGTCGTGCGCGTCGCGCGCCGCTCGGGCATTCGGGTCATCGGGCCGAACTGCCTGGGCGTGACGGTGACGGCTTCGAAGCTGAACGCCAGTTTCGGTGGGGAACTGCCCGAGGCAGGAGGGATCGGCTACCTGTCCCAATCCGGTGCGCTGCTGGCGGCCATCCTGGACACCGCCAAGGCCAACGGCATCGGCTTCAGCAGCCTCTTCAGCATCGGGAACAAAGCGGATGTCGATGAGTTGGATCTGGTCGAAGCACTGGCGGATGACCCCAACACGACCGTCATCGCCGGCTATCTGGAGAACATCAAGGATGGAAACGCATTCGTTCATGCCGCCGAGCAGATCTCGCACGTGAAGCCCATTCTTCTGATGAAGTCGGGGGGGACCGCGGCGGGTGCCAAGGCGGCGTCGTCGCACACCGGTTCGCTGGCCGGAAGCGAGGTGGCCTACGAGGCCATGTTCACGCGGGCCGGGGTCATTCGTTGCGACTCCATCACGCAGCAGTTCGATTTCGCGCAGGCGTTCGCCAATCAGCCGCTGCCCCAGGGCCCCAGCGTGGTGATCCTGACGAACGCCGGAGGCGCCGGCATCATGGCCGCCGACGCCATCGAGCGCGAGGGACTGACCTTCGCCAAGCTGAACGCCGAGACGATCGAGAAGCTGAAAACGAAACTGCCTGCCGCGGCGAATTTTCACAATCCGGTGGATGTTCTGGGCGACGCACTGGCCGATCGATACGAGTTCGCACTGGACGTGCTCCTCGACGATCCCAATGTGCAGACGGTGCTCGTCCTGCTGACGCCGCAGGCGATGACCGAGGCAAAGGAGACGGCGGAGGCCATCGTCAGAACCTCGCGTCGCAAGCCGGACAAGCCGATTCTCGCCTGTTTCATGGGGGCCAGCAAGGTGGAGGAGGGCGTAAAAGTATTTCGCGAGGCCAAAATACCGCAATACGATTCTCCGGAAGCCGCTGTGGCGACGATCAAGGCGATGGCGGACTACGTTCGCTGGCGCGCCCGGCCGAAGCGCGTCGTACGGCTGTTTCCGGTCAACCGACGCAAGGTCGAGAGCATCATCGAGCGTCATCTGAGGCATGGGGCCCGCGAGATCGGCGAGGCAGAGTCCAAAGAAATCCTGGAGGCTTACGGTTTCGCGACACCGAGCGGATCGATTGCCACGACGGCCGACCAGGCGGCCAATATCGCCGAGCAGCTCGGCTATCCGGTCGTGCTGAAGATCTGGTCCCCGGACATCGTGCACAAGTCCGACGTCGGCGGGGTCAAGGTCGGGCTCAAGAGCGCCCAGGAGGTCAAGGACGCATTCGACCTGATGATGTACCGCATTCCGAAGAAGGTGCCCAACGCTCACATCCTGGGCGTGCTGGTTCAGGAGATGTGCGCCAGCGGCCGCGAAGTCATTCTGGGCATGCATCGCGATCCGCATTTTGGTCCGCTGATGATGTTCGGCATGGGCGGCATCATGGTCGAGGTCCTCAAGGATGTGGCGTTCTACCTGGCCCCCCTGACGGGTGATGAGGCCAAGCAGATGCTGGTAAACACGAAGACCTACCAACTCCTCAAGGGCGTTCGTGGCCAGGAGGGGGTGGATATCGAGGCGATTGCCGAGGGGCTCCAGAGGCTCAGCCAGTTAGTGACGGAGTTCCCTCAGATTCAGGAGATGGACATCAATCCGTACGTCGTGGGCCTTCCGGGGACCACGCCGATAGCCGTAGACGCCAGAATTAGTGTAGAGAAGTGATATGCAAACGATCAATTGGCAAGAGAAGTACAAGGACAAAGTCAAGGCCGCTTCGGCGGCGATGCAACTGATTAAATCGGGGAACAGCATTTTCATCGGGACCGGTTGTGCGCAGCCGCAGCATCTGGTCCACTCGCTGGTGGAGTACAGCGATCATATCTACGATGCCCATATCGTGCATTTGCTGACGATGGGCGAAGCGCCCTACGTGGATGACAAGTTTCGCGACAAGTTCAAGATGAACAGCTTCTTCATCGCGGACAACGTGCGGCACGCCCTCGATCGCGGCGTCGGCGACTACACGCCGATCTTCCTGTCAGAGATTCCGGCGGAATTCGAATCGGGCCGCATCCCGATCGACGTGGCGCTGATTTCCGTGGCCCCGCCCGATGCGAACGGTCTGTGCAGCCTCGGCGTTTCGGTGGACATCGTGCAGTCCGCCGCCGCCAGCGCCCGTTACGTCATCGCGCAGGTGAACAGCCACATGCCGCGAACGCACGGCAACAGCTTTTTGCACGTCAACACGATCGATGTCTTGGTTCCGTACGATGAGCCGATCATCGAGATCCCGATCGATGAGCCCGACGAAACGCTGCGGCGGATCGGTCAAAACGTCGCCCAACTGGTCGAAGACGGCAGCACGATTGAGTGCGGCATCGGACGGCTTCCCCAAGCCCTGGCCGAATACCTCGTCTACAAGAAGGACCTCGGCGTCCACACCGAGATGTTCAGCGACTGGATCATCGACTTGATCGATTGCGGCGCGATCACCTGTGCAAAGAAGTCGCTCAATCGCGGCAAGATCGTCGCCAGCTTCTGCATGGGTTCGAAGAGACTGTACGACTACATCGACAACAATCCGTTCTTTGAATTCTATCCCACCGAGTATGTCAACGACGTCCATGTCATCAGCCAGCACGACAAAATGGTGGCGATCAACGTCGGCCTGGAAATCGATCTGACTGGACAGGTGTGCGCCGATTCTCTGGGGTACAAATTCTACAGTGGCATCGGCGGGCAGGTGGACTTCATTCGCGGCGCGGCTCGCAGCCGCGGGGGCAAGGCGGTGATCGCCATGCCTTCAACGGCCAAGAACGGTGAGATCTCCCGCATCGTGCCCAACCTGACAGAGGGGGCCGGCGTCGTCACCACCCGCGCCGACGTCCACTACGTAGTGACTGAGTACGGGATCGCCTATTTGCACGGCAAGAGCATTCGGCAGCGTGTGCTCGACCTGATCAACATTGCCCATCCGAAGTTCCGCAAGGGCCTGATGCAGGCCGCCAAGGCCAGGAACTACATCTACCAGGACCAGATTGAGTTGTCATGGGACCAGGTCAACTACCCCGAGGAGTTGGAGCACTACGCCACTCTGCGGGACGGAACGGAGATTTTCTTCCGGCCGATCAAGCCGGTGGACGAGCCGGCGCTATCGGAGATGCTCTATTCGCTCAGCGAGCAGTCGGTTCGGACTCGCTACATGACACGGACGGTGGCCTTCCCGCACAAGGACGTCCAGCAGTTGACGAACATCGACTACAAGAGCGATATCGCCATCGTCGGGATGGTCCCCGGGGTCGGCGGAGACGACATGGTTGCGATCGCCCAGTACTACCTCGACCCCAAGACCCTGGCGGCCGAGGTGGCCTTCCTCGTGCAGGATGAGTGGCAGCAGAAGGGCATGGGCACGTTCCTGCTGGATTACATCACGCAGGTGGCCCGCCAGCGGGGCGTCAAACGCTTCTATGCGAAGGTGCTGCCGGACAACCGACCGATGCTGGCGGTCTTCCAAAATTCCGGGTACAGAGTCAACGTGGAATTTGACGGAGACGTCTACAACGTCTCATACGACTTGACCAAAGAGCGCCAATAGGAAAGACCTTGTCCGGACGAAGAGCTGCTTTCATTCACTCGGACCAGATCGAGCAGTACCGCTACCCGGAGGGCTGCCCCTTCCGGCCTGAACGGGCCGGCAGGCTCCGCAAGACCCTCTGCTCGATGGGACTGCTCTCGGGGCAGGGGATCAGCGAAGTGGCTCCCATCCCGGCGGATCGACCGGTGCTGAAGCTCTTCCATTCTGCCCGCTACCTGAATGCCCTGAAGAAAGCGGACCAGGGACAATGGGACATCCAGGCGCTGCACATGGGCATCGGCACCGACGATGTTCCCATCTTCCGCGGCATGTACGACTACGCGGTGCTCGCGACGGGCGCGACGCTTGTAGGGGCGGACTTGGTCCTTTCGGGCGAGGTCGATGTCGCATTCAACCCCTCGGGAGGCTATCACCACGCATTCCCGGAGAAGGCGGCGGGGTTCTGCTACATCAATGACAACGCGATCGCCTGTCTGGTTCTGGCAGAGGCGGGCAGGAAGGT
>JAAYBA010000457.1 GCA_012719085.1 Planctomycetota bacterium | reverse complement strand
ATTCCGACCGGAGCAAAGCGGAGCGGAGGAATCTGGCCGCGAACGAGCGGTATGCCGGGTCTCTGGCCAGATGTTTCGACTGCGCTGCGCTTCGCTCAACATGACAAATAGGCCAATCACTTGCGTTTACCCACAAACACGCCGTGCACCCTCGCATGCCCCCGGCCACGTCGCGAGGATACGGTCGGCAAGACCATCTCCGCCTTGGCAAGCGGCCGCATCATGCTATAATACCGTCATATATCCGACGCCACGTTCCAATGAGGTTCGTCACAGATGCCCAAGAATGAAGCCCAGGAGCCGCAGCCCTTCGAGACGGTCGAACCGATCGGCAAGCGCGTTCTCATCCGCAAGGACGAGGACAAGAAAGAAACCAAGGGCGGCATCCGGCTGCCCGACAACATCGAGATCCCGACAATCACGGGCCGTATTGTCGCCGTCTCCGCCGAGGTCGAGACCATGCCGGAGATTCCGCTGGCCCGCTACGACAAGGTCCTCTTCAACCCCAAGGGGGCCATCCCGGTCGACTTCGAAGGCGACAACCGCCTTTTCGTCGTCGAGGTCGAGAACGTCGTCGCCGTTTTCCGCAAGGCCTGAGCGCCGGCGGACATGCGGCATGTCACTTGCGGTGCAGGATCGCCACGTAGGCACCGTCGCCGTCGAACCCCTCCGCCGACGGCAGCGTCAACTCCTCGCGAGCCAGGGCAAACCGTGGGTCGTCCGCGACAAACCGCCTCACGAGATCTGCATTTTCGACTTTCTGAATGCTGCACGTGCTGTAACAAATCACGCCGTGGTCCTGGAGCAAGGCTGCCGCTTTCGCCAGCAGGGCACGCTGTGTCGTCGCCAGTGTCCGGACCGACTCGGGGGCCACTCGATGGCGCACCTCGATTCGCCGGGCGAGCACGCCGGTGTTCGAGCAGGGCACATCGAGCAGGATCGCATCAAAGGGACCGCTTCGTCCCTGTTCCATCTCTGCATACGGGATGACGGTCACGCTGTCGCAACCAAGCCGTGACACGTTCTCCCCGACCTTCGTCAGGCGGTTGGCATCGATGTCGGTCGCCACAATCCGGGCCTGATGGTGCGTCCACTCTCCCAGTTGCGTTGTCTTCGTTCCCGGCGCCGCGCACAGATCGAGAATCGTCCAGTCCGGCTGAGGATCCAGCATGCGTACAGCCCCCGAGGCGGAAAGGTCCTGCACGGCGAACAATCCCTCTGCGAAGCCAGGCAGTTGCGTGATCGCCTGGGGCCCGATCAGGCGGATCATGCCGATGGCAGGGGCCGGCGCGACCTCGGCCTGCACGCCCGCCTCCCCCAATCGCTCCAGCATCTGGGTGACTGTGGTCCTGACGGTGTTGACACGGAGGTAGACACTGGGTCGTCGATTGGAGGCCAGACAGATCCGGCGGGCCGCTTCCGCCCCGAAGTCGGCGATCCACTCCTCCACGAGCCATCGCGGAATCGAGAAACACGCGCTCAGATAGGCCGCAGGATTGGCTGCCGGATCGGGCAGGATGTCCGCATCGAACCGGCACCCGACGCCTGACGAACGAATGAGAGTCTGCCGGGCGGCCGATTCATCGCACGGCGCCTCGCGCGCGACGATATGCCGGACGACGCCACGCAGGACTGCGTTGACGAACCCCGTCTGCTTGCGGCCGCCCATATGCCTGGCCGAGTTGACCGCTTCATTCACAACACTGTATACCGGCGCGTCGGGACTGTACGCCAGTTCGTAGACGCCCACTCGAATGACCGCTCGCAGCGCCTTGTCGATTCGCGCAACGGGGCGGCCGGAGAAAAGCTCGATGGCCCTGTCGATCGCGCCGAGATTCCGGACCGTTCCGAATGCCAGATCGGTGGCGCGCTGCTTCTCGTCGGTCTGCGGCAGAAAGCGTTCGAGGATCGATCCGGCGTACGCCCGCTCGGAATCGAATCGATGGAGGACCTCCGCGGCCACAAGGCGTGCCGACTTGGACGCGGGCGCCGACATCTCAGACTTCGGCCTCAATGAAGCGATCGCCCGGCCGAACGCGCCAGCCATTGATGAAGTCCCTGAACTCCATCAGTCCGGAGCCGGCCGGCTTGATCTTGCGGATGCTCAGCTTGCCGTCTTGGCAGATCACATTCAGGTCCTCGTCAAAGGTCCCGGGTACGGACCCGGTTCCGACCGGGCCCCAAATGACATCGGCCAGGGCCAGGGTCACTCGGACGGTCTTGCCCGCCTCGGCGTTGAGATAGTGCGATGAGGCGCCGGGCCAGGGCCAGAAGCCGCGAATCCTGTCGGCGATCACATAGGCCGGTTGGTTGAAGTCCACCCGGCCGTCGGCCTTCTTCAGCTTCGGCGCCTTCGACGCGCAGAACTCGTCCTGCCTGGTGTAGGTTGCGGTGCCTGCTTCGATCCGGTCGAGCGTCTCGATCAACACCGGCGACGCCAGCCGGGCCAGCCGGTCGTGCAGCTCACCCGCCGTCTCATGGACGCCGATGTCCGTTGGCCGCTGGGCGAGGATGGCGCCGGCGTCCATGCGGTCGGCCAGGGCGATGATGCTCACGCCCGTCTGTTTTTCCCCTCGGATGATCGCCCAGTTGATCGGCGCCGCGCCGCGGTATTTCGGCAGCAGTGAGGCATGGACGTTGATGGCTCCCTTGGCCGGAAGCGACAGCAACTCGGGCCCGACCTTCTGGCCGAACGCAATCACCACAAGGATGTCGGGCCGAAGGTTGGCGATGCGTTTGACGATCTCGACCGCATTGACGTTGTCGGTCTCGATGGAGGGCACAGCGCGGCTCTCGGCCCAGCAGCCCACGGGCATCGGGCAGCACCTGCGACCGCGACCAGCCGGCTGGGGCGGCTGCGTGACCACGAGCGAAATCTCATGACGGGATGCCTTCAGGGCATCCAGGCACGGAACGCCGAACTCGCCACTGCCAAGATAAACGATGTTCATATCGATTGCGGGTTTCGGATGGGGTCTGTCGGTTCGAGCCGACGACAACCGATCCGTCGTCCCGACGGCCCCTTGTCATTTGCCATCGTGCTTGTCGATAAGCTTCTTGATCTGTCGTCGATTCGCGATCCTCGCCGCCGCCCCCATGCGGTTGACGATCGTCATCCCGTCGAGATGGTCGCTCTCATGCTGCAAGCAGCGGGCGTACAGCCCATCGGCCTCCTCGGTGAACTCGTGGCCTTCGAGGTCGGTGGCGGTCACTTTGGCTCTCTTGTGGCGTCGAATCTTCGGGTAGATCCCCGGCACCGACAGACAGCCTTCTCCCGCCTCGTCCAGATCGCCCGCGGGCGTCACCGTGGGATTAATATAGGCCCGGACCTGTTCGCGCGAGCCGTCCATGGAGATGATGAACAGGCGAAGCCCGACACCCGCTTGCGGCGCCGCCAAGCCCATCCCTTTGTTCTCGATCATGATATCGGTCATCTTCTCCACCAGCCGGCGGATCGTCTCGTCGATCGTCTCCACCGGCGCGGCCGGCTGCCCCAGAACGGCCTCCGGATACCGCGTGATCCTGCATTTGTCAACATCGATCATGGTCTGGACCTCGCACTTGAAACATCGCATATCATCGTCACACAGGCCGTTATCCCCCGGCGTCGAATTCACGGCCGGCGAAGGTGTTGCCGAGGTAGCTCTTTTTGACCTGCTCGTTTCGGATGATCTCGGCGGGGGGACCAGCCGCAATGACCTGGCCGTGGTCGATAATATAGGCCTTGTTCGCCACTTCGAGCGTCCTCTCCACGTTGTGGTCGGTGATCAGCACGCTGACGCCGGAGGCGACGAGCCGGCGGATCTCGCCCTGCAAGTCCTCGACCGCGATCGGATCGACCCCGCTGAACGGCTCATCGAGCAGGATCAGCGACGGGTCGGTCACCATCGCCCGCGCGATTTCGAGCTTGCGCCGCTCGCCTCCCGAGAGGAATCGGCCGTGGCTCTTGGCCACCTCCTTGAGGCCGAACCGTTCGATGAGCATGTCCGCCTTCTCACGGCGTCCGGCCCGCGTCAAAGACATTGTCTCGAGGATCGCCAGCAGGTTATCACGGACGCTGAGCCGCTGGAAAATGCTCGGCTCCTGCGACAGATAGCCGATCCCGAGCCGGGCCCGCTTGTACATGGGCAGTTTGGTGATCTCGCGGCCCTCGAAGACGACCTTGCCGGCATCGGGCGTGACCATCCCGATGACCATGCGGAAGGTCGTCGTCTTGCCGGCCCCGTTGCGTCCCAGCAGGCCGACGATGCTCCGCTGATCGATGGTAATGGAGACCTCGTTGACGACGGCCCGACCCGAATACCGCTTGACCAGATTGTGCGTTTCCAGAAGGGTAATGCCAACCAAAACAGCACCTCGCGTACACACATTCGCTGCGAAAGCCGCATTATACCACCGGCCGGACCACAGGCAACCCCACATTTCAGCCGTCGAGACCCCGCTCCGGGCAACCTCCTCGGCCCGTTTGCCGACGTGAAAGCGGATAAAACCTCTGGCAATCCGGGTCCTTTTTTGCTATTGAATGGTTTTTCGTCGCGCGCCCAAGCCCGTTCGGGAGTCTGTTGAAGAGAGCTTATGTTTGCCGTCGTCAGTGATATCCATTCGAATATCGAAGCCCTGAGCACCGTCCTGGCGGACATCGAGAAGCGGGGCATCCAGAAGATCTACTGTCTCGGCGATGTCGTCGGCTACGGCCCGAACCCCACCGAGTGCCTCGATCTGATCATCGATCGCAGCGAATGGTGTGTCCTGGGCAACCACGATTACGCGGTGTTCTATGAGCCGACCAATTTCAATTACGGCGCCGAGCAGGCCAGCTTCTGGACGCGGGACGTCATGGAAACCGATACCGACAAGGTCCGCACCGACAAACGATGGCGCTTCCTCGGCGAGTTGCCCATGCGTCGCACGCTGGAAACGCAGTTGGGACCGACCAAGGCGACGGTCGACTTCGTTCACGCCTCGCCGCGCCGGCCGATCAATGAGTATATCTTCCCCGACGATGTCTACACCAACCCGGCCAAGGTCCGCGTGCTGTTCGAGCGGATTCCCCACATCTGTTTCGTGGGCCATACACACATGCCGGGCGTGTTCCTCGACGAGCCGGATTTCTACCTGCCCGACGAGCTGGGCGGCGCCTATCCCATCATCGAGGAAGAAAAGGCGATCATCAACATCGGCTCTGTCGGTCAGCCCCGGGACAAGGACAACCGCGCCAGCTACGTCTACGTCGAGGAGAACAAAGTCCACTTCGTTCGCCTCGAATATGATTTCGAAGCAACGATGAAGAAGATTTACGCCATCGACCGCCTGGACAATTTCCACGCGGAGCGCCTCCGGGACGGCCGATGAGCACGGCGATCTGCTGTCCCGCTCGCTGAGACCGGGTGGTTCGGGCCACAGCCTCCGGAGCGATCGGAAACAGCCGCTGGCCTGTCACATGATGAGTTGCATGATAAAGGATTGTATGAGTCCGAGAATATCGATTGCTGTAGTACTTGCGTTCTTCTGCCTGCTCTGCGCCGGCCTGGTCCTTGAGTCCGGGGCCTTCCGCACCACCACGTCGCCCGACGCAACCGATTCGCCGCCGGCCCGTCGCGGCCTGATGCTGCTTCAGCAGACCACCGACGTCGACACTCCGGCCTCGTCTCCGACGGCCGCTGTCCAGCCACCCCGTCTCCAGGCGGCCACGTCGGAGGACTTCGGGGCCCTCGGCGGCCCGAGCCAGCGACCGATCGTTGGTTCGGTCGACCCGCGTTCCGGGTTCAAGTTCCAGCTCGAACTCGACTCCAAGGGCGCTTCGATTCGCCGCGCCATCCTCAGCGAATTCAACAACCGCGATCATAAGGACCCGCAGCCGCTGGTCTTTCTCGCCCCCAGCCAACCCGACAGCGGACGAGAGATGCTGTCCATGGCCAACAAGGGCTTTGTGCTCGTCGATCAGGGGCGGCAGCTCAACCTCGACGGGTTGAGCTGGAAGACGCTGGGCGCCGAGACCGACGACGACGCAGACCAGACCGTCTCCTTCGAGGCCACCATCACCGACGGGCGGGATCGGCCCTTCGTCAGACTGACCAAGACCTATCGCATCCAACCCGACAGCTACCTCGTCGACTGCTCGCTGACGATCGACAATCTCTCCGGCGACACACAGAAGGTGCGCTACGACCTCCGAGGACCCCTGGGCCTCGAGCGGGAGGCCTTCCGCCAGGATATGCGAGGCGTCATCGGCGGCTTCCGCAACGCTCAGGGCCAGGTCGTTCGCAGCAAGATCGAGTGGAAGAACCTGGTCAAGGCCCCCGGGCCACTGCCGATCGAATCGAAGAACGGAGGCAACCAGTTCCTCTGGGCCGCCGCCGTCAACAAGTACTTCGCCGCCATTCTCGTGCCCGTGCCCGAGGCCGACGCCAGCTTCTGCGACTGGATCGGCGGGCGAACGGGCCGGCTGTACAATCCCGACGCCGACGCGAAGGCCGACACAGGCGACGAGACCGTCGGCCTGGATCTGTCCGTGGCCTCCGCAACGCTTCAGCCAGCCGGACAGGCCGATAGCACCCGGTCGTACAACTTCCAGCTCTATCTCGGGCCCAAAGACAAGAGCCTGTTCGACAAGAACGAGCTATACAAAGAGCTTGGCTTCGTCCAGACCATCGATTTTATGGGCTGTTGCTGCCCCGAGAGCATTATCAACCCGCTGGCGTTCGCGATCCTGGCCATCATGAAGGCGATGTACGCCGTCATCCACAACTACGGCATCGTCATCATCATCCTGGTCTTCGTCATGCGGCTGATCATGCACCCGATCACCAAAAAGAGCCAGGTCTCCATGAGCAAGATGAGCCAGTTGGCGCCCCGGGCCGAGGAGATCAAAAAGAAATACGCCAACAACAAACAGGAAATGAACAAGCGGCTCATGGAACTCTACCGCGAGCAGGGGGCCTCCCCGATCATGGGCTTCCTGCCCATGCTGGTGCAGATGCCGATCTGGATCGCACTGTGGAGCGCTGTGTACACGAGCATCGACCTGCGCGGGGCGGCGTTCCTGCCGTTCTGGATCACCGACCTGTCCATGCCCGATGCGCTGATCCGCTGGTCGCCGTTCACGATTCCGCTGTTGGGCTGGAAGGTGGCCTCGCTCAATGTGCTGCCTCTGCTGATGGGCCTGGCCTTCTACCTCCAGCAGAAGCTCATGCCGACGCAGGCCAATGCCGCCACAAATCCGCAGATGGCCCAGCAACAGAAGATGATGATGATCATGATGCCGCTGCTGTTCCCGCTGATGCTGTACAACGGCCCGTCCGGCGTGAACCTCTACATCATGGCCAGCACCTTCGCCGGGGTGATCGAGCAGCATGTCATCCGAAAACACATCCGCCAGCGCGAAGTGGAGGAGGCCCAGGGCCTCGTCGCCGTCACGAGCAAGACCGGCGGCAAAGTCAAGAAGAAGAAACCCAAACCGTTCTACAAGTTCTAAGGCATTGCCTTTTATAGGTCCTATCGGCCCCATAGGACCTATCGGACCTATGGAATTCTCCGATACCATCGTAGCCGTCAGCTCGGCAGCAGGCGGCCCGCGATCCATCGTTCGCATCACCGGCCCCGACACCCTGCCCGCATGCGAGCGGGTCTTCACGGAGCCAATCGCGCTCCGCACGAACGGCGTTCTCAGCGGCCACATCGCCATTGCTCCGAGCGTGACAGTAGACGGGCGCCTGTATCTGTTCTTCGCACCGCATTCCTATACCGGTGAAACGCTCGCCGAGCTTCACGTCTATGCGAGCCCGGTCCTCGTGGCAACGCTGGTCCAGAAGCTCCTGGCAGGCGGCCTTCGTGCCGCGGGCCCCGGCGAGTTCACCGCCAGAGCCTACGTCAACGGCAAACTCGATCTCGCCCAGGCCGAGGCCGTCAACGAGATCGTCGCCGGCTCCAACCGCTTCCAACTCGACGCGGCCGAACGGCTCCTGCGCGGTCGCCTGACCCAGACGACCAAGGCGGCGCACTCCGCGCTGGTGGATTGTCTCAGCCTGATCGAAGCGGGCCTCGATTTCACTGACGAGAACATCGCCTTTATCGGCCCTGGCGAGGCCGTAGAACGACTGGCCCGTATCAGGGGCGAGCTCGAAGGGCTCCTGACTGGCAGCATCCGTTACGAGTCACTCATCGATCTGCCTGCCGTCGGTATCGCCGGAGCGCCCAACGCCGGCAAGAGCAGCCTGCTCAACGCCTTGCTCGGCCACGAGAGAAGCCTCGTCTCGGACCGCCGCAAAACAACCCGCGACGTTCTCAGCGGCATATTGACTGTCGTTCCCGCGGGACCCGACAGCGTCGCAAGCGGCAAGTGCCAAGTGTCAAGCTGTCCTGCTTCACACTTCACACTTCACACTTCAAACTCCGTCCAGTGCGTCCTCTTCGACTGTGCCGGCTTGTTGACGGCCGCCGAAGACATCCTCGATCGACTGGCCCAACAAGCCGCAATCGAGGCGCTGCGACGGTGCCAGGTGGTCGTCTTCTGCGTCGATGCCGCCAAGCGCGACATCAGCGAAGACCTCGCCATCCGAGCACTGGTTCAGGCCAGGACCGTGCTCTACGTCGCGACCAAGGCCGATCTGCTGGACCCGGCCGCGCACGATCGTGCTGTCACGCGCCTCGCAGAGGCGTTTGCGGCACCATTCCTGTCCACCTCTGTTCGTACAATGCAGGGGCTGCGAGAATTACAGGACCTTGTTCGTCGACGGCTCTGTGCCGCTGAGGGACCGTCCGTCGCAGACGGGCACGCTGCGACCGTCGTGACGGCACGGCACAAGCAGGCCGTTGGCGAGGCGGTTGCAGGCCTCGATGAGGCCATCGTTCAGATCGGCCAGGGCGCCGACGAGATCGCCGCCGGGATGATTCGCGCCGCCTGCCAGGCGCTATCGGACATCGAGCAGCAGCCCATCGACGAGCAGGTGCTCGACCGCATCTTCAGCCGCTTCTGCGTCGGTAAGTGACCGTCCCTGTTCATAGTGGCGTCGTAAGACGCTCTTTCTCCCCGTCCTTCACTCGTCCCGTCCGACGTTTCATATGCCCTTACGGGGACACTACGAACGAGCCGCCGTTTCCGCTTGCAGGCATTCCCCACGGACCTTGGCCCGCCGTTCGGGCGGCCATTCCCTCGGGAAATTCACACACGCGAACTCGCCGAAGTACTTGATCGCCGCATAGTCGTACGCCCGGGCCGCCTCGACCTCGTCGTCGAAATAGCCGAGGTGGTGCAGCCGGCCGTTCAGGCGGTAGTGTGCCGCCCACTTGCCCACGCGCTTGTTGAACGTGACGCCCTTGAAGCGCGAGTGGCCGTTGCGCCGCTTGCGCTGGTTGAACCGATTCTCGTTGCGGGTGCAGATCCGCAGGTTGGCCCGGCAGGCGTTGGCCCGGTTCCCGTCGATGTGGTCCACGACCTTGCCCGGCGGCGCGTTCATGATCTCGCGGTGCATGAGCAGCGTTCGCCTTCCCTCGATCCGGCTGGGGTACCCGTTGATCGGCCGCCAGTGGTACTGGTTGAGCCACTCGTAATCGGCGGCGTCCACCCAGGCGTACCCGCCGCCCGAAAGCGGGATCAGCCGGACCGCATCGCCCGTCGGCGGCTCGGCCTTCCGCAGATAATTCGCGCACGCCGCCCCCGGCACCTCCCGCAGCACCCCCGGCCACAGCGGATGGTTCGCGCACTTCGGCAACACGTCCTGCCCGAAATACGCCGCCCGTGACCACTCCTCCGGGTCCCACACGCAATACACGCAATTCTCACAACACGGTCCAGCCATCAACTCTCCCTTTCACACAAGACATAAAACACGAAATCCGAATCTCGAAACAAGCACGAATGCTCCAGTGTCCCAAGCTCAAAACTTGTCCTGAGCGAAGCCGAAGGATCCAAAAACCGGCTGGGCGGTGCGCCTTTGGCGGATTTGGAACATTGGGATTGCGGTCCTTCGGATTTGTCTCGAATTTCGTGCTTCGATATAAGCAACGGTGTGCACCGCACACCCCACGCCTGCGGAACGGACATCGATCATCATATATCATACGATAGACCATACATTGTTATATCATATACAAACCTTGTCTTGGCCGCAACGAGAAAATCGTCACAATCTGCGTCTGTTTCCTTGAGGGGGCCGGACGCCTCCCGGCCGGAGTGATGATGGCTAAGTGCCTACGCAGAAACGCATTACCGGAAGCCGGCGGCACGGGCCGGTCATCCCAGCCATGTCGCTAAGCAAAATGAGTAAGCTGTCGGCGGAATTCGCTGTAGGGTGTGCACCGCACACCATCTCTTCTATTCGACGAACGGCGGTCCCCGGCGCAGTCTCGTAGGTGTGCACCGCACACCATCACCATGTCGCGACGAGAATAACGGCGCTCTCCCTTGTGCCTGTGACGCCCAGGCCCGCATGTTTTTCGCAACGATTGAGAACGAACGGTGTGCAATGCACACCTACGGAGCTACGGAGCTTGGTATCTGATTCTACGCATACAAACCTCCAATGTGACCGAGTTGCGCGGGAAAGAATTCGCCGTAGGGTGTGCACCGCACACCATCTCCCTTATTCCGCGAACGGCAACCCCCGGCGCAGGTCCTCCGGGATCGCCGGCGTCGTGTCGCCGCAATCACAAAGCCAGTCCTCTGCGTAATAGCCCTCGGTCACCCAACGTTGGAAACTCGAATACGGCCAATCATGAGGGCACCGCACCAGCCCGTGTTTGACCGGGTTGTAGTGAATGTAGTTCACGTGCCGGATGAAGTCTCTCTCGTCACGGATCTTGTGCTCCCAGAATCGTTTCTGCCAGACGCCGCGTTCGCGGTGCTTGACGCGGGCGGCTGAGACGGGCGCACCTTGCCCGCCACCAGCCAGCCACTGCCGCGAGAAACGGCTCTTGATGATCCCCCACCGCTTCGAGTAATCGAAATCGCCCTCGGGCAGCGTCCACACGCAATGCCAATGGTTTGGCAACAGCACCGTAGCCACCAACTCGAACGGCCGGTCTCTTTTTACGGCCAGCACGGCTTCGTGCAACAACGAACGCGCCAAGTCCGTATCAAACAGATGCCGACGTCGGTGTGTCACCACCGTGAAGAAGAATGTACCGCCCGGCTTGTATCGGCGAACGTAATTCGGCACGGGCCTTCCCTCCTACATTACGCCCTGTTCACACCACAGCTCGATGGTGTGCAATGCACACCCTACGCCTACGCCTGCTACTCGCCTTTCATCAAGCGATCGAGTTCTTCCGGGTCCATTTGCTTGATGAGCTTCTCAATGCCCCTGTCGTAGGCCCGGTCGTTCGGATCGCAATTCGGGTGTGTCTTGCGTCCGTACTGCTTGAGGAATACGGCGATACGCGCTTCGAGTTTCTTTTGGTCACGCTTCGACACAAGGCTACCCAACAACACCTATGTCAATCCGCTTAAGATGCGAAATCCGTCGTTATTAGTCACGTAGGGTGTGCACCGCACACCATCGCAATGTCGCCACGAGAATACGCTCTCTCTGACCTGTGACGCGGAGGCGCACGCGTTTCTTGGAACGATTGAAAAGGAGTGGTGTGCAATGCACACCCTACGTAGCTGATTTGGCCCACGAAAGCATTTGGTGCAGTATGCCTCAATGGTGCTATTTCTTCATACAGCGTCTGAATGCGACGAGGCACACAATCCGTCGTGGCGACCTTGTGAGGCTCCGGTACGAGCTTTGCACCATGGGGATAGATTCGCTTTTCCGCCAACGAATCGTGCGCTGGGTACGCTGAGAAATCCGCAAAAACGCTAATGCCCTTACATGTGGGACACCGGTAGACGGAGACATCAAAATCCTCCATGTACGCCTCCGCCTCGATCTTCTCAAACAGTTTCTGTCCGCGATGAACAGCCATGAACTCCATCGGAACCCGATTACCGCAGTAGTGACACATGAGGATACTGTCGTTCGACATGGCCATTGCTTCCTACCCTTGTTGCATAACCATGGTTATATGGATTCGGAGGACGCCTTACCTATTTCCCTCCATAATTCATCCACGTAGGATGGGCAACTCATTGCCCATGCGGCTCCTTTGTCCTGACCGTGTGATTTCCTCTTGGTATATTCGCGAACACGTCAGCACCTGAACATCTGCACACAAAATCTACTGCGTCTCTGTGAAATGCTCGTCCCATGGCAACTGGAAATCGGCAACGCAAGCATACCTCTCTCGGTCTCGACTGTACTTTGCCAACATTGTTTTCATGACTTTCTCAAGAACTCTTTCGGCCAATTCTTGTCGGCTCAGAGTGAAGGCATTGTGCTCGTCAGGTTCAAAGTGCCGCTTATCATTTTGGATGTGGATACGGTTCCTTAGCTTTCTGAGCCTATCCAGGGCTTCGTAGAAGCTTGTATCGCCAGCATCAAAAAAGTCGTGTTTGCGCGCACTTGCGATATACTTCCCGAACTCGTCTATTTTCTTGCTTCTGATATGATCCATTACATCCAGTGCAACGTTCTTCACTCCTTCTAGAGTATATAGACGAATACGCATATGGAGATCAGCCAAGACAGCTTCACAGATGGACGCAATGAATACAACTATGGGCTTGCACAGTACTTGTTTCTCTCCGATACCTACCTGTGATTGAAACTGGTACAGCAGCGTCAAAATCCGGAGGTTGTGGTTGATGTTGTCGCCGAGTTTGAAGCTTCCCATGAAATGGCTCTGGATTGTGAACATGGGCCTTTCCTTGTTTGCGCTCAAAGCAATCCGCGTCCGGCTCCAACTCATGTGTCGCACGTTTGGGCGTCACAACTTCCTGGGGGCATTATGGCGGCAGCCGGGCGGGAAGACAAGCGAAAGATGACGGGACAAAAGGGCGCTTCCGCACAAAGGCTGGATCGGGGTTGACTTGGCGCGTGTGGTCGTAGCGGGGGCGGTGGGGTTTGGCGTTGTTCGGGTCTCGCATGAATCCCTCCGTGCGCGCTCTAACACAGGCGCGCTTGGATCCGCATGGGCTAAGAGCCCATCCTACGATTCGTTCGGGCGAAGGTGGTTGGGGGCCGCCTTTGCCCGCTCGGCATATGTGTAACGACGCCGGTCGTTTCGCTTCGAACCCGGCGTCGATTGGCGTCGTCAAATCCGAGAAGCCATCCCCAACCCCGGCGCGCCCCGTTCGGCTTCGCTCAGGACAAGCT
>JAAYBA010000456.1 GCA_012719085.1 Planctomycetota bacterium | reverse complement strand
CTCCTTTTCTGCGGCCGTCTCCACGGGGACGATCACGTTCGTCTCGACCTCGATCAATGGACAGGCAATTGTCTCAGCGACCTCGGCCCGCCACTGCCTTTGCACCCGCAGGTGTCCTTCATCGACGACGACCAGGCAGGCGTCTTTCGCCAGCCTGGCAATGCACTCGACTGGGCCCTGATCCCGCACCACCAGCCGAATCCCACGACGGGCCAGGTCCTTCTCGACTTGCCGGAGCCCTTCCAACATGAAGCGATAGTGCCTGGCATTGGCCTCGGGGAAGTCCGCCGTCAGCCCGAAGGCCGCAACGATCGGCGTCTTCAACCCATTGGCCCGATCGATCGCATACTCCAACGCGTGATTCCATTCGGCCCTCTGCGACGCTTGCATCCAGTACAACACGTATTGGCCGGCTCGAACCTCGACGTGGTTGAGGGGCAGGATCCTGTCCGGCTGAATCATTGAACTCTCCGCAGGATTCGACGCACACAGCCGATTCAGACCGATGGCTCAGTAGAAACCGCACTCGTACGCCGCATCGAACATGGCGACGATGTTCTCAGGCGGAACACCGGCCTGGATGTTGTGAACGCTATTGAAGACGTAGCCACCGCCGGGTTTGAGGGCGGCGACATTCTTACGGACATCCTTGCGAACGTCCTCGGGCGTGCCAAAACCAAGGACATGCTGCGTATCGATGCCCCCACCCCAAAACGTCAGGCGGTCGCCGTATCGCTGCTTGAGATCGCGGGGGTCCATGTTCGCGGCGCTGACTTGCACGGGGTTGAGGATGTCGATGCCATTGTCGATCAAATCGCCGATCAGGGGCACGACCGAGCCGCACGTATGGTACCAGATTCTGGCGTTCGTCAATGACTTGATATGTTGGACGAGCGTCTTCTGCCTGGGCTTGACGACGCGACGGTAGAAATCCGGCGAAAACAGCGGCCCCGTCTGTCCACCGATGTCGTCGCCGATCATCACCACATCCACGAGGTCGCCGATCTCTTTCATGAACTCGCTGTAGTAACCCATCCAGAACGCCAGGGTCCGATCGAGCAGCGTCTCGCAGAAATCCGGGTTCTCCACCGTGTCCATGTACCATCGCTCCAGACCCCGCATGTACCAGCAGGTCTCGTAGACAACACCCCCGATGCCGGTTGAGATCGCGTAGGGAGTCTGCTCGCGCCATCTCAAGGCTTCGTCTCGAAGGCCCGTAAACCGCGTTGGATCATCACCTTTGGGGAAGGGATAGTCTGCAAGGTCGTCGATCGTGGCATCGGCCAGTGGATGGTGCGAGATGTCCATGTAGAGCGGCTGGTCGTCGGGCATTGACCAGACAACGCCGAACTCGTCGACCAGATCGTGCCAGAGTCGACCATCACGCGTGTTCCGCTCGATGCCTCCTTGGAAGCTGTCGGGGCCGTGTGCGAAGACGTAGCGGATGTCGACGCGGAACTGCCGGAGCACAGCCTCGCACGGCCTGGCCAGTTGCTGAACCGGGTCCATGATCGCCACATCGTCTTCGATGCCCAGATGGTTCAGCAAGTCGATGTAGGCCTTCTTGTGGATACCGGTCTGGAAGCCGCCGAGATCGATGGGCACCCGGTCGGGCTGTTTGTGATCCAAGGCGGTCAAGACGCGCTGTCGCGATGTCATCGCCGTTGCCATAAGACAGACTCCTATCCTGCCCGCGTCGCCAGCCAGTTTCCGATCCCTACGACGACGGTGGACGCCAGAAGAACCACGAGCCCTGCAACGACGAGACCGCGCGTCCGAGAGCGGGAGCCTTTCCACTCACGGAAGAACAGGCCCCAGAGATTGCTGAACGCGATGATGAAGGCCATGTGGATCGTCCAGCTTGAAAAATCGTACCGCCCCATCTTGGTTGTGCCCATGCTGTAGAAGAAGAACTGAAAATACCAGGTGACACCGGCCAGGGCGGAGAAGACGTAGTTTGCCGCCAGCGATGCGCCGCGTGCGTCGAGATAATCCCGGCCGGAGCGGTTGCGAAGATTCAGCACGATACACCAGAGGCAATTCGTGGTGAACCCCCCTGCCAGAACCACCACCAATACGGGAAAGTGTTGGAACAAGTCCGGCGTACCGTGCGCGACGGCGGCGGCGGCGAGCGGCTTGCCTGCCGCCAAGCCGAAGGCCATGCAAGCACTCATCACGCCGGCAAACAGCGCCACCCAGAGCCCTTTGAAGAAGTTGAACTCGCCGATCGCCTGCTTCTTCTGCTCGTCGGACTGCTCTTTTTCCTTGCGCATGCCCGCAGCGCCACACAGCCCAACTCCGAGCAGACAGACCAGGACGCCGGCCAGCGTGACCAGGCCGGACGTGCTGCCGAGCAACTCGCCGAACCGGCCCTCGAACGCCGGCGGAATGACCGTGCCGAACACCGCACAGGAGCCCAACGCCAGCGCATACCCAAGCGACATGCCGAGATAGCGCATCGACAGCCCGAAGGTCAAACCGCCGACGCCCCACAGCACCCCGAAGAAGTAGCACCAGAACAGGCTCACCGGCGGGGCTGCACGGAACGCATCGACAATGCGCGGACTCGTCAGCAGGACCGCCACCCATGGCGCAACGATCCAACTGAAGACCCCGCCCACGAGCCAGTAGCTCTCCCAGGCCCAGTTGCGCACCTTCTTGAACGGAATGTAGAAGCTGCCGGCCGCGAAACCGCCGATCGCATGCAGCAAGACACCGAGCGCAACCATCGCACACTCCCGCTGTTGCTATTCTGTCACGACCTGTGTCAGGACGAAGGGCTCAAACAACCCGTAGTCGACGGTGTGATACTGGTTGCCCGGAGGCGGTCCGGTCTGGGGGCCCTGCTGAAACATGCCGGGCCAGGCGCTGCCCAGGCCCGCGCCGTTGTGGTGCGGACCGAGCGTATTCTTCAGCGTGCCGATGACCACGACCTCGACCAAGTTATGGCCACGCCTGATCTGCGAAGTGATATCGCATTCCCACGGTGGCGCCGCGATGTGGCCGGCCGGCTTGCCGTTGACGTTGACCTTGGCCACGCTGCCATGCCAATTGGGTAGTGACACCAGGTACGAACCCTTCGGTTTACCCACATCGAACCGTTGACGATAGGCGACGCCCGCACCATAGAACGGATGGCCCTGCCGCTTCCACCCCGGTCGCGCGCCGACCAGACCGCTGCCGTCGACCAGCCGGGTCGCCGTACGGCCCATCGAGGCCAGCTCGCCGGAGACACGATGAACCGTCACGCCGTCGAGATGCCGGTCCGAGCCGGCGAAGAACCGGACCTCCGCCAGACCCACGAAACCATTATCAGCCGGATCGCCCTGAACTGGATACCTCACGCCCTGTTGATTGGACAGTACCTCGAACCGCACGAAACGCACGTCTTGCGTCTGAACGGCGAACCGCTCCGCTGGAGAATTCGCGCCGGCCCGCGCGAGTTGGAACGCGCCGAGTTCTCTCTCAAAGGAGCCTGGCTCGCCAGTCGCCGAGCCGAGAATCCGAAGCTCGCGAACGCCACGGGATGAAAGGTCGCGGACATGCCCTTCGCTATAATTCCATATCTCCAGCACCGTCAAATCGACGGGCCCGCCGAGATCGAACTCCACAAACGGCGACCGGTCCTCGACACCGCGATCGTAGCCGATGCCCCCGCTGAGCCACATCGTGCCGTCGGGATTGACGTCGTGACAAAGGCTTCCCTCGGGTTCCAGAATTGTCAACGGCTGATCCGGCGCAATCACGAAGCCTCGATCGGCAGGTTTCAGCGTAAAATCACCCAGGATGTATGCCGGCTCCAATTCGTGATAGATCGTGAAGGGCTTCGCTTCGATGGTGACGATGTTCTCGCCGACCTTGGCCGCGCGCGCGATGTCGATCCTTCCGAACGCCTTGTCGAGCCACCAGTCGCCCGGCTTGGCCGACACAGGCTTGCCGTTGCAGGTAATGGTATACAGATCGGTCCGCTCGACGACGATGGCGAGATTCGCGGGAACCGCCTCTTCGATTGTGAACTTGTAGCTGGCAGTGAATCCGCTGTCGGCCGGGAACGTTCTCGTGATGAGCTGGTCCCGCAACTGGACGGCGCTGTCCCAGGGGTTGCGGTCCATGCCGTTCTTCTGAAAGGCGAACTGATTGGCGCGATAGAAATACACGTCATGCAACGTCTCGCCTGCAGCGGTCACATCGACATAATCGAGTGTCAGGACATTTGGTTGCTGCTTCTGGATTTCCATCGTCTCCGGCAGCGTTGCCGCCATGACGTGTTCCCGATTTGATTTCTTCTGAGGCTTGACGGTCGTCTCCGACAAGAACAACAGCAGGCTTCCCGACGGGGGCAATTCGAAATCGGCCGTGACACCCTTAGCGGTTCTCTCGAAGGGATAGGACTCGATCTCGCCGGTGTTCAGATTCCATTGCCTGACACCCTTCCTGTCGGATCGGATCGTTCCGGCCGACGGCGACTCGATGCTTGTGTTGACCAGCAGCAGGAACTGCCCATCCTTGACGTGCCGGCGGTGGTGGAACAGGATGCCT
>JAAYBA010000006.1 GCA_012719085.1 Planctomycetota bacterium | reverse complement strand
CGCGTGCCGCTGATACTCTGCGGCCCCGGCATCGAGGCCGGCCGCAAGAACGATGCGATGGTCTACCTGCCAAGCCTGTTCGCGACAACATGCGAGATGGCCGGAATCGACACACCCGAGACGGTCCAGTTCCCCAGCCTCGTGCCCTTGCTGACGGGCGAGAAGAGCAAGCTGCACGACTCGATCTACTGCGCCTACCGACACTTTCAGCGGATGGTCCGCACCGAGCGATACAAGCTGATTCGCTATCCGCACGTCGGCGAGGTGCAACTGTTCGACCTGCAGGACGACCCGTGGGAAATGAACGACCTGGCCGAGGACCCCCAATACGCCCGGACCGTCAAGACGCTCGACGCCGAGCTGCACCGCTGGATGCACATCACCGGCGACGAACTGGACTTCGCCAGCCTGTGACTTGGGCAGGTTGAGGTCGAAAGAGGATGGCATCCATATCTGGCGCACTCGCTTTGTCATTCCGAGCCCATTCGGGTCCCTCAGGGCAGGCTACGTCGAGGAATCTGGCAGGGAATAAGCCAGTACCCGATCCTTGGCCAGATCCCTCGACTGCGCTGCGCTTCGCTCGGGATGACAGACAGAGGGCAGTCGTCCAACAGTGGTCTTCAAGAGCCATGGCATGACTCGGCCACCATCTGCCGACCGCACACGATGGGACCACACGGGCTATACTCCAGTTGCTCTGCTGGATCGAAGCCATTACAATCAACGCATGAGTGCACCGCCGGAACCTTCGATGCCGCAGGGGAAGGCGCCGTCGCCGAACCCGACCGCCGAGTCTGTCGACGACGGTATCGACATTTTCCTGCTCCGGGCGAATCTGGCCCTGAGTCCGGCCGAACGCCTCCGCCGGCATCAGATCGCCCTGGATCGCATGCGGAAGCTGCAAGAGGCGAGATTCCTGTGAGGGCCCACTGAGAGACGAAGAAGCTCCTGGATGACCTTAGGGGATCCAAGAGCCTGCAAGGAGATGCCATGATCGACAGACGCGATTTTCTCAAGCTCATCGGCGCTGCATCGCTGGGAGCAACGGGCCTGAGCCGTGCCTTTGCGAAGCAGACTGCCGGCAAACCGAATATCGTCGTCATCCTGGTGGACGACCTCGGATACGGTGACCTGTCCTGCTACGGCGCGACGGATCTCAAATCGCCTCACATCGATTCGCTCATGGCTGGTGGGATGCGGTTCGACAATTTCTATGCGAATTGCCCGGTCTGCTCGCCGACGCGGGCGGCGCTTCTGAGCGGGCGCTATCCCGACATGGTGGGCGTGCCCGGCGTGATCCGAACACACATCAAGAACAACTGGGGCCGCCTGTCGCCCGACGCCGTCCTGCTGCCGGCGATGCTCAAACGCGCCGGCTACCACACCGCCCTGGTCGGCAAGTGGCACCTGGGCCTGCACTCGCCCGACAGACCCAAGGAACGTGGCTTCGACCACTTCCACGGCTTCCTCGGCGACATGATGGACGACTATTACACCCACCGCCGGCACGGGATCAACTACATGCGGCTGGACGACCGCGAGATCGACCCACAGGGCCATGCGACCGACCTGTTCTCGCAGTGGGCCGTCGAGTACCTCCAGGAGCGAGCCGGAGCGAAACAGCCGTTCTTCCTGTACCTGGCCTACAACGCCCCGCACACGCCGATCCAGCCGCCCGACAAATGGTTCGAGCGGGTCAGGCAACGACAGCCCGGCATCAGCGACCGGCGGGCCAGACTCGTCGCGCTGATCGAACACATGGACGCCGGGATCGGCAAAGTCCTGGACGCGTTGAGATCGCTGGACCTCGACCGCAAGACGCTCGTGCTCTTCGCTTCCGACAACGGCGGACAGCTTAACGTCGGCGCCGACAACGGCCCCCTTCGCGCGGGAAAGCAGGACATGTACGAGGGGGGCATCCGCGTTCCGATGTGCGCCGCCTGGCCGGGCCGGATCAAGCCGGGCTCGCGAAGCGACCGCGTGGCCCTGACGATGGACATCTTCCCCACCGCCTGCGAGGCGGCCGGCGTCGAGATCCCGCACGAGATCGACGGCGTCAGTTTCCTGCCCACCCTGCTGGGCGAGAGCCAGCCCGACGAAGCTCGTATCTTGTTCTGGGTCCGTCGCGAAGGGGGCCATTACGGCGGGCGAGCCTACTACGCCGCGCGTTACGGGCCGTTCAAGCTCGTCCAGAACAGCCCGTTCGAGCCTCTGGAGCTATACAACCTGGCCGCCGACCCGAAGGAACAGACGCCGCTGCCCAAGAACCATCCGATGTACAACCGCCTCTTCACGGCCCTGCGGGACCACATCTGCAAGGCCGGCGGCGTGCCTTGGCAGAAGCACCCGGTCAACCTCGACGAACCGCTGTCACCTTGATATGACCGCCGCTTAGGCCTGTAAAATTGGGTAGAATGCGGGCAAAATTACGTAGTTGCCACAATTGACTTTACTGTCTCCCTGCCGGACAATGGGGCCGTGAAGACAGGGAACTCCCTTCGCTACAGTCG
>JAAYBA010000455.1 GCA_012719085.1 Planctomycetota bacterium | reverse complement strand
CGCCTGTACGAGACCAAGAAGGGGCGTGCATCCCTCTACACGCAGCCCATCTCCTACCTGGACGCTCTGTGGGTTTCGCTCAACCATCCGGGCCGATCCGAGACACAAAGCCTCTTTGCAGAGTACTTCGACTGTGTTGCCGATCTTGCGAGGCAAAGCCCCTGGCAGCTCCACGCCGCGACCACCAGCTATGAAGAAGAACTGCAGGAAATGCTTGAGGGCAACTACTACCTCAGGGACGGGTTCACCGCGATTGCCCAGTGCATTCGTCTGGGCTGGCGCGGCAAGGCGGATGCGCACGCCACAGTAACCATGCTGGCCGTCTTGACATATGAGGCGCAGAAAGAACGTTTGCCGCAATCGCTGGAGGAATTGGTGGAGGAAGGGCTACTGGATTGTGTACCGATGGACCCATACAGCGATGGTCCGCTGGTCTACCGTGTGACAGGCGAGGGGTTCACGCTCTACAGCGTAGGGGAGGACTTTCTCGATGATGGCGGCGAGCCGGGCGAGTGGGATCAGTTCGGCGCCGATCGTGTCTTCTGGCCGGTTGTGCCATGAAAACAGGTCGGCGGATCCTCTCTGGTGAGAGGACTCTTGCGTTTGTCGGGGAATGTGACCACAATAGGGCCGGTGTGTCCGGCTTTGCGCGGACGATGATGATCTCTGTGTGGATCGGCGCGGGGTGAAGTTCGATGCGACGATGGTGGAATTGGTGCATACGACGGGCAAAGGGAGGCGGCCGATGCCCTATCGCAGCCTGACCGTCAAGGAACTGGCGCAGATGATCGGCGCCGACGCCCGACGCTTGGAGCGTATGGCTCAGCGGGGAGAGATTCCCTGCCAGAAGGTGGGCGGGGAACTGCGCTTCAACCGGGCTGAGATCACCGAATGGCTCCAGCAGAACATGGGCACGATGACGGGCGACCATCTGGCGGAGGTCGACGCGGGCATGACGGCCCAGCGACAGAAGCCGCAGAATGAGGCGATCGTTCGTCCGCTGCTGCGGCCGGAGGCGGTGACCGTTCAACTGAACTCCCGTGGCAAGAACAGCCTTCTGCGCGAGCTGGTGGGTCTGGCGGTGCAAACCGGCTTGGTCTACGACGAGCATGCCCTGCTCGAAGCCGTGATGGCACGTGAGGAGATGCACAGCACGGCGATGGGCGGCGGCATCGCGATCCCGCATCCGCGCCGGCCGTTGCCGTACGAGATCGCCGATTCAGTGCTGGTGGTGGCGAAGGTCAGCCGGGGCATTGTCTTCGGGGCGCCCGACGGCAAGCTGACCGACCTGTTCTTCCTGACGGCCTCGCAGGACGACGTGCACCACCTGCACATCCTGGCCCGGCTGTGCCGCATGCTCCACGACGACGACTGGGTCGAGCGACTGCACGGGTGCGAAACGAACGGCGAGATGATCGATCTGCTGACGGAGCGGGAAGAGCAGGTGATCGTGGAATCGGCGTGACTTCGTCCGAGAAAATGCCGTGCGAAGGGCGGGGACCATTGCCACGGAGCCATTGCGAGGGGGGCGATGGACAAAGTGCCGTCACGATGCCGATAGCAGGATTGCAGACTTTGGCATCGGGCCATAGAATGATCGGTGCGGAAACCGGGTTGACCGGGGTTCGTTGGACAGGATTGCGACTGCTGTATTCGTTATGTTGGGGAAGACCATGAGGAACCGTCGCGCACGCCACCATCTCGTTGCGGCACTGGGCGCTCTGATTCTGCTCGGCATGGTTGCCGGGTGCATGATCGATCTGACCAAGGGCCGGGATTTCGGCGAACCTCCGGTCTGTGAAGTCCACGGCCGCGTGATGCGCAAGGAGAAGGTCCCGCTGATCTCCGGATACGACCTCTATGGCTCGGACTGGGCCCAGGCCGAGCGGGAGCAATTCCCCCATTCCGACAGTCCGCGTCGGTGGGACGGCGACCTGGCGGTTCACGGAGAGCACGCCATCGCATATGTCTGCCCGGGATGCAACGAAGCGCGCAACCGCTGGCTCATCCAGAACCGCCCCGGCATCGCCCGCGCCAAGGGCCTGATCGATTAGATTCCGCATGGGCCAACGCCCATCCTGCCGCTTCGGCTTCGTCCTGCAAGACGCAATGGAATCGGGACTGTGTCGTCCTATATCGGATATTGAATGTCCCATGTGGTGCGGGTATACTGGTATACTGGGTTTGGAGCGGTGCCCACGGAGGAGGGCGGGTTGAGATCGATTTGGGATGGGCAAGGGGATGTTGGTGGACCGGTGCGTGGTTATGCTGTTGTGCGTGCTGGCGGTTTCGGCGGCTGTCTTTGCCGGTCAGAACGATCCGGAGTCGGCCTGGAAAAACCAGATCGAGTTTCCGGACGATCCGTTCCAGAGCTGGACCTCTCCAGCCTACATCAAGTTCACCATCGTTACGAGCGAAGGCTTCGACCCGAATGTGGTTTACTACCAGGATTCGAGTCGATACGAATACCACTATGACTTCGCCGTCGGGCATCTCGATCCGTTCGCGCGGATGACGATTGAGCAGTTCGACGCCGTGACGCTGCGCGCCGGCGGCCAGAAGGCGGTCCTCGGAGCGATCATCCTTCCGCCGTGGGCCGACCCACCGATCAATGAGTATGGGATTCAGCTCGTGCGCCTCGATGCGTATTCCCGTGAGGAGGTCGTCCGATTGTTCGGCGTGGTTCGGGCGTCGGTGATCGCCGATCCGAACGTTACGGCGTACTACTTTCCGACCTACGAGCAGTATCCCATTGCCCAGCAGCATCGTTCGTGGCTCGAAGAGCGGGGTGTCCCCGTCGGCTCGACGGCGCGATGGACCCAGGGCAACGCAAGCTACTCCCAGGGCTGGGCACTGGGGACGCTGCGGTTCGTCGAGGGTTCAGATATCCAGGCGGCGTACACGCGCGGAGAATTGAGACCCGACGACATTCTTCTGACTGATGGGGTCCCGGCTGAGGTGCCATCGGTGGCCGGGATCGTTACGCTGATGCCTGCGACCCCCAATTCGCACGTGGCGATCCTGGCGCGTTCGCAGGGTGTGCCGTTCGTCCATCTGGCTTTGGCACCTGATGTTGCCTCGGCGCAGGGTCTTGTGGGTCGCGCCGTATACCTGAGCGCCACGCAGGACGGCTTCGGCGCCGACTGCCGGCTCAGACTGCTCGATGCCGCCGCGCTGAGCGCAGAGGACCGGGCGACGCTGCTGGCCCTGAAACAGTTGCCTCCGGTCGTGATCCGTCCGATGGTCCGTCAGGGTCGGTTCTGGGCGGATACGAACGACCTGCAGCCGGATGATATCGCCGGCTTTGGAGGCAAGGCCGCCAACTTCGGCGTCCTGCGCGATGCCATTCCCGACGACTGTCCTCGTGCGATGGCCTTCTCGTTCGATCTGTGGAACGCCTTTCTCGATCGATCCATGTTCGGGACGACGCTCCGGGACGAGATCGCCCAGCGTCTGTCGAAGCACACGATGTATCCTCTCTCGGATATGCAGGCTCTTTCGGCGGACCTGGCAACAATTCGCGATTGGTTTACCGATTCGCATGTCGCTTCATTCGGCGCTGAGTTGGAGTCGGTCGTGCTCGACGCCCTCAGCGAGTTCGGATTCGACCCGATGCAGAAGATTCGCTTTCGCAGTTCGACGAACGTCGAGGACCGCGACCGGTTCACCGGCGCAGGGCTGTACGACAGTCTCAGCGGGTGCCTGGCCGACGACCTCGACGGCGATACGGACGGCCCATGCGCGTGCGACCCGACGGAGGGCAAGGAACGCGGCGTCTTCCGGGCCATTCGCAAGGTCTTCGCCAGCTTCTACAACGACAACGCCTTTCTCGAACGGCTCAAGCACGGGATCGACGAATCGCAGGCCGGCATGGCGCTGCTCGCGCATCACTCGTTTCCCGACGAGATCGAGCTGGCCAACGGGGTCGTGACGATGGAACGCCGTTGGGGCGAGAGTTGGAGCATCGAGGTTGTTTCTCAGAAGGGGGCGGTTTCCGTGACGAATCCGCCCGCCGACGCGGTGCCGGAGATCGTGCAGGTCAGTGGCACGTCGTGGGGACCGGCGCCCTGGGTGGTGCAGCGGTCGAGTCTGGTCTCGCTTCGCGACGACACCGTGCTCGAGTGGGAAGGCGACTACGTCCGGCTGTACGAATTGGTCGTCGCGGCGGCCGAACGATACTGTCAGGTCAAGCCGACCGACAGTCCCGTGCTCGACCTGGAGTTCAAAAAGCTCGCGCCCGCCGGCCGGCTTATTGTCAAACAGATTCGTGAGATTCCTCAGGCCGGCGAAGGCGAATACACAACGCCGTTTCTGCTCGGCCAACCCAGACCGTATCGCACGTTGCAGGGCCGGGGCAGCAACGTCTTCACCAACCACCGCCTCAAGTCGCGATGGACGCTGACGCCCGCAAGCACATGGCTTGACGAAGGCGCGCTGCAAAGGTGCCTGTACGATGACGTGAGAATTGAGTACGTCGCCGATGGACGGGTGCAGGAAATCACGGGGCCGATGTCGTTGCTACCTGGCGCCCGGCACGAGTACGAGGCGCCTCTGACGGATTGGGACCGGTATACCCTGATCGATGGTTGGCGCCTCGATGACCCGTGCAATCCCCGGACGGTTCGCCTTCGCACCACACCGGCGTTCCAGGTGACGGTGCCGGACCCCGTCGTTACGATGGACGACCTGCGGCTGACGGTCGAGGTCGAGTACGACCGGCCCGTTCCGACGGGCGAGACCGATGCGACGATTGTGGAAGAGACCACGCTCTACCGGCCGTGGGAGCCGGGTGAGCAGGACTGGCTCGATACGTGCGAGTTCGACGACCCCAATACCGGCGTCTCGATTCGGGTCCGGTTCTACATGCGATGGAGCTGGGACCCGTCGTCTCCCACCTCAATCCAGATCGAGCGGACGCAAATCGAGGGCCTCACCAGCGAGCCCATCGTCCTGACGGGGTTCTTCTCACAGAGTGTCGGCGGCGGGGCGCATCTGTGCCCGAAGAATTTTCTCTTCGAGCCCCGATTGGAGTCCGGGATCTCGCAGGGGATTCTGGACGAGCTGAAAGCCAGGGACATCCGCTTGATCTACTTCACCACCGGCGCCCGCGAATGCCGACCCACGGAGTGGGAGGACACACCGCCGGCAATTCGCTTCTACGGTTTCGACGACCCCGTCGAGGTTCCTGATGGCACGTCATTGTAGGGGCGACGCATGCCTCGCCCCTTGTATGTTGGTCTTGTCCTGCTATGATGACCTGGTACGGGCGAATGATAATTCGTCCCTACTGACGAAATGCTCCCGCAGAAGGAGATGCCGATGAACGCACGAGTTTGCCTCCCAACCAGGTCGATCTGCGCGATGGTCGTGTTGTGGACCTGTTGCGTGGGGCGGGCCCAGCAGGCGGTTCCGGGGCCGGTCATCGAGCCGTGGCGATTCCAGGTGGGCGCCTGCACGCATTTCAGCCAGGGCAAGGGCATTCTCGAATTGAACCT
>JAAYBA010000454.1 GCA_012719085.1 Planctomycetota bacterium | reverse complement strand
GAAAGGGGCCCGACGCCCCGTGTCCGTCGTTTCTGTTGATGTCACTGGCTCTCGTCAGTGGCATCGCCGGTCTGATTCCACATCTCGGGCGGCCTGACGTAACACTGGGGGCGTTTCCTTCCCTGGCGCCGGACCCGGCTAATCATGCCTGCTTCGCTCAGTTTTCGAAGATGGCGTCTGATGGCCTTTGTGCGTAGCATCCCCTGCTCCGGCGGTGCGCAAAACCGGGCCAGCTTCGTGATTGGCGCGTCACACGGCTGTCTTCCGCCGTCCGTCCATTCACAGAGCCAGCCAAACACCCGCAGTGCCCCGATACCGACGCATCGGCCTGCGGCAGCGCGCCACGCCGGCGGAATGAGAAGCTCCGCGCGTGGGAAGGCCGCTGGTCTCTGGCCACTCTGGCTTGCGCTCGCGGCAGAGTCCTCGTGGGCATTGGACTTGGGCTCGGGTGTTGGCCTGTCCAGCGCAGGGTTTCGCCCAATTCTCGTGGGGAAGCTCAAACGCCAGTCTTGGCCGCTCGCTTTGTACACGTCTTCCCGACGCCCGTAGTAGCCCTTCCGGTAGGTCGTCACACGAGCATCGAACTCCACGCAGTCCCCTTCGTGCAGCAGGCCCAGGGCCTGGAAACCTTTCGTCTCCGTGAACCAGAGATGATCGGTCACATGGACGCCCCCATCCACAGGGCACACTTCACGAAACAAAAGCGTCTTCAGGGGCGCTCCTCGATAGGCGCTCTTCTGGCCGTACCGCACGAAGATCCCGCGGAACCTCATCCGTTGACCGTCCAGGCTCTTCCATTCGTCTCTTGGCATGTTACCTCCTCTCTGAGGCCCGACCTCGGGCCGTTCATCAACCACAGCGATTCACAAGCCGTCCGCGCGTCACCAGGTCCGCACGGAAAACGAGAGAGATAGTACTACCGGACAGGGGGTGGCGGGGGGGGGCTCCCCCCGGGGTGGGGGCGGGGCCTCGTCGATCCTGCCGCACGGGCCGCGACCTAAACACGATAAACACTCTTTCTTTCTCCAGAATTCCGTTTGCACCTTGCCGCCCTCTGCTTTATGCTCTGGGGTAGAGCGAGGCCGGCATGGTGCCGGCACCCAAACCAATCCCCGCAGGAGGATCACCGCATGAACGCCACGAAGCTCATCATCCTTGCCAGCGTCGTCGGAATCCTGATCGCCATCGGAACGCTGCTCGGTCGCTGGGCCCGCGCCCAGAGCCAGGCTGCCGAGGCCCGCTACAGCCAGGCCATGACCGTTCTGGCCGGAAAGTGAGGCCCACGATGTACGTCGCCATCGCCCGCCGGCTCGCCACGATCCGCGCCCTGCTGCTGCCCCATCAGGTCCTCGTCCTCGTCCCACTGGCCCACCTGGCGCTGTGCTGATCGCCAAAGGGAGGCCGACTCATCCTGCCAGCCGGCCCCCATCGCGTTCTCACTCGCCGGTCAGCGTCTCGGCCGCCATCCATGCCCCGAGCATCATCCTGCCTTCCTCGTCCAGCTCCGCAGCGCCCTGCTTGGCCGCGT
>JAAYBA010000453.1 GCA_012719085.1 Planctomycetota bacterium | reverse complement strand
GGCAATTCCTTCGTATCGTTGCTGTCGGCGAGCGCCACGCGATTCTCGCTGGTGCCTTCGAGAATGGGCATCTGGCCCTTATGGATTCGCTCCGTCCCGAGGAATCGCTTCTGGAAGTCCTGCCCCGGTTTCGAGCCCCACATTCCGCCGAGCACAACCAGGATACAGCCCAGGTGCATCATCAGCAGCGACGGGACCCAGAGCAGCCGGCGAAAGGCGATGATCCCTGCGCCCAGCAGAACGGCGAACGCCCCCCAGAAGACCGCCACCGGAACGGAACTGAAGAAGTCCTGCGCCCGGTCGGCCCCCAGGAAGGCACCGTAGACCGACAGGGCCGCCAATATGGCAATCACTATAAGACAGGCCCAAAGCATGGACCGTTTCAATCGAATCATACGCACTCCTTGGATTACGGTAAGTATTATCAGGTCAAGTAGATAGATTCGCAAGTGGATTTGTCGTCGCACCGCTGTCTGTGTGGCGCGCCGCGTCGGCAGAATGCCGTACGGAAGGGGCGTAAATCCCTATTTCACAAGAATGTACGATGCGTTGACTTGGCACGGACGGTTTGGTAGGATAGAGAGATAGGATGCTTGCCTTTTGCCAATCGGTGGAGGGGTGGGTCTTCCTGGGGACCTCCGGCGGTTGAAGCCGGGCCTTGCGCCGGCAAAGAGGTTCGCATTGATCGGAGGGGCCCGAACGGAGCGAAGGGGCCAGGCGGCGTCGGCTCGACCGCAAAGGACCTTCGCGGGCAGTGAAGAGTGCACATGCAAAGGCGGAAGGCGATATGATCGACCACCTCAGACCCCTCACGCTTGCGGTCATTCTAACATGGGCTGGCGTGATGCAGGCGCAATCCCCAATGGTCATCAACGAGCTGCTGGCTTCCAACAGCCAGGGAGCCAGGGACCCACAGGGGCAGACCGACGATTGGATCGAACTGCACAACACAGCGGAGGTTCCCGTCGATATCGGCGGCATGTATCTGACGGACGATCCGGCCAATCCGGTGCGATGGCGAATTCCCGCCGGAACGAGCGTCGCCGCCGGGGGGTACGTCTTGATCTGGGCCGACGGTGATACCGGCGACGACGGACTCCATGCGAACTTCAAGCTCACTGCCGACGGCGAAGCCGTCGCCCTGTTCGAGACCGACGGCGTTGCGCAGATCGACCATGTTTCCTTTGGTCCACAGATGACGGATGTGTCGTTCGGCCGCTATCCCGACGGTACCGGGGAATTCCGTCTTCTGGGCTACCCCACGCCGGGACGCCAGAATGTGGTGGTCTATGAGGGTTTCCTTTCCGAGCCCAAGGTTTCCCACGAGCGAGGATTCTACAACGGGCCGTTCGAAGTGACCATTACCTGTGACACACCCGATGCCGTTATCTACTACACGCGAGATGGCAGCGAGCCTTTCTCACGCGAGCGAAACCTCCCCAGCGGCGCCGTCTACAACGAGCCGATTCTCATCTATCGGACGACGTGTCTTCGTGCGATGGTGTTCAAGCCGGGATGGCAGCCCTCCGAGATCGTCACACACAGTTACATCTTCCTCGACGACGTTCTGATCCAGTCACGGCGTCCCGGCGGGTTTCCTACGGCATGGGGATCGACCGTCGTTGACTATGCCATGGATCCGCGCGTAGTGGACGACCCGGCCTACGCGCCGACGATCAAAAACGATCTCAAGAGCGTTCCTACCGTGAGCGTCGTGCTGGACAACGAGGATTTCTTCGGGGCCCAGCGAGGCATCTATGCCAACCTGGCGGGCCGCGGAATCAACTGGGAGCGGGCTGCCTCGATCGAGTGGATCGATCCAACCGAGGGCGAGGATTTCCAGGTCAACGTGGGCCTGCGCGTTCACGGCAGCCAGTACGGCCGGACCAGCAGCGTCGCCAAGCATTCGCTTCGCATGCTCTTCAAGAACGAATACGGCCCGTCGCAACTGGAGTACCCTCTTTTTCCCGATAGTGACGTGGAGACCTTCGAGTCCCTGATCCTTCGATCCATCTGGAACTACTCATGGTTCGGAGACAGCACCGCCTGCAGCGGTCTGGGAACCGATCACGCCGACTACCTGCGTGACCAGTTCTGCCGGGACACCGTCCGTGACATGGGCGGATTGACCCCGTATAGCCGAGGGGTTCACGGCTATGTCAACGGGCTCTACTGGGGCATGTTCATCTTCGTCGAGCGACCTGACGACGGCTTCTGTGCCGAGCACCTCGGCGGGGAGAAGCACGACTACGATGTGCTGTATGCCGACGGCAGCATGGAGGTCAAGACGGGCGATTTGGAGGCGTGGAATGCCCTCTTCCGCCTGGCCGCGGGCAACGTGAGCACGACCGCTGCTTACCAGGAGATCCAGCAGTACGTCGATATCCCGGCGATGATCGACTATATGTTGATGATCTACTACGTGGGCAGCCGGGATGCCCCGGTCTTGCTGTGCAACAACCAGGTGCCGCGCAACTTCTATGCGGTTCGTAGACGCCAGCCGGCCAGTCCGTTTCTCTTTGTGCCGTGGGATGTCGAATGGAGCCTGGAATCGCCCAACGAGAATCGTGTCCGTATCGTCGGCCAGTCCAATCCGCACTATCTGGTCGACCGGCTGATGGCCAATGAAGACTTCCGCGTGCAGATGGCCGACCAGATCTACAAGCGGTTCTTCAATGACGGTGCGCTCACGCCGGGCGCGTCGATTGATCGCTACATGGCCCGAGCCGATGAAATCTACGGCGCCATCGTCGGTGAGTCGGCCCGCTGGGGCGACAGCAAAAGATCGCGGCCCTACACGCGGGATGTGGAGTGGATTGCCGAGCGGGATCGCCTCGTCGAAAACTACTTCCCCGTTCGCACGGACATTGTGATGAACCAGCTCAGGCAGGCGGGCTTCTATCCGTCGATCTCGCCGCCTCAGCTCCATATCGACGGCCGATTTCAGCACGGGGGGCCGGTCCGCACCGGTGCGGCACTGACTCTGGCGGCCTCTACGGGTGAGATCTGGTATACGACGGACGGGAGCGACCCACGGGTTGCGGGCTCGGCGGGCGGGGCGGGGATGGAGGTACCGCTGGTGTCCGAGGAAGCGGCCAAGCGGGTGATCGTTCCGACCGGGCCGGTGGCGGACGCCTGGCGCGGCGGCGCGGCGTTCGACGATTCGTCCTGGATCAGCGGCACGGGCGGGGTGGGATTCGAGCGGAGCACGGGGTATGAGCCGTACTTCCAGATCGATCTTCTGGACGCCATGTACGCTGTCAATTCGAGCTGTTACATCCGCATTCCGTTCGAGATCGCCGCCAGCGATCTGGCGGACCTCTCGTCTTTGGTCTTGAAGGCGCGCTACGACGATGGGTTCATTGCCTATATCAACGGGGTGGAGGCCTGTCGGGTGATGTTCGACGGATCGCCCTCGTGGAACTCCGAGGCGACGGCGAACCATTCGGACCTCGACGCGGTGGAGCCGGAGCCGTTCAACGCCTCGGCGGCGTTGGGGGCGCTTCGTGCGGGCCGCAACCTCCTGGCGATCCAGGGCTTGAACGCCGGCTCGACGAGTTCGGACTTTCTGATCTCGGTGTCGCTGCTGGGCGGCCAGGGCCCCGATGGGGGTACGCCAAGCGGCGTCTCGGG
>JAAYBA010000452.1 GCA_012719085.1 Planctomycetota bacterium | reverse complement strand
GGCGGTGTGCTGCCATGACGGAAGACTCGAAGACAAGTCGGGGGACGAGATGGACGAGCGGTTTGAGAGTGTGGGGGCGGCGTTGGATTTTGCGATCGGCAATGAGGTCGAGGCGCTGCGTTCTATCTGGAGCTGGCGGCTCGTGCGGACGTGGCGGCGATGAGGCAGGTGTTCGAGGAGTTTGCGGCTGAGGAACTGGGGCATACGGCGAAGCTGGAGGCGGTCCAAGGCGATGGGTCCACCTAAGAAATCTGTGATTCTGGTGTAGACGATGGGGAGAGGTTTAGTTGACGACATCCCTACAGGGAAACCCTAACACCGTCAATGGCACGATTCCGAGGGGATGGGACCTACTGCTGGTCAGCCCGAAGGCTGGTGCCAAGGGCTTGGTGCGCAAGTGTCCGGTTTGTGATCATGTGCCGATAAGCCGAGGCAAGCATTGCGGGGAGTGTGGGAGCAAGGTAGCTTGACAATCTCGGTGTTTCCCGCTGCAATGTCGGTCGGAACAGGAGTAATGCGGTGAGCGATCCGCGACCAGGGAACCTTCTGTGGTCGATAAGATGTCGGGAACACTGTTCAACGAATTGGATGCGGCGATATTGCCCAGTGGGCGTATCGAGCTCGAATGGAGTTCTGGCGAGGGCGCGATTGGCAGGGACCAGAGACTGCTCCAGGACGAGTTGTGGAAGCGGATGGGCGAGGACTACGAGTCGGCTCTGCTGTTCCTGGGTTTCTCCGACCGGTCGGTGCCGTTGTCGCCCGCGCTGGATTACTGGCAGAAAGTGACGGGGCGGTTCGCCGAGGGTCTGGTCAGGACACCCGATCTGGAGGTCCTCCGGCACAGAGCAACCGTCGCCCTGGAGGATGCCAAGGCCGCCGAGCTGCTCGATACGGCGCCGTTTATGCCGGGATTGGAATATCTCAAGCGGGACCTGCTGGACAATCTGTGGTCTCTCCTGAACGCCACGTACCAACGGCAGATCAAGTCCTACAAGGGGTCGGTCGCCGACTTCATTCGTACCCTGAGCCCGAAGGTGCACCTTGTTGGCCGGATCTTCTTCCATCTCGTCGAGAGCAAGAAAGATGAATATCCGTTCGCTTTTCTCGCCACGTACTCCACCGGCCTGGACCAGAAGAGCGGGTGCAAGCATGTTCCGCTGAAGCACGCCCTGGCCGAATACGGCTCGGACAGCCGCAAGCTCCTCGACCTGCTTGCCACCGTCTACCAGGCGGCGGCGGAGAGCCAGTTTCTCTCCGCAGTTCTGGACAGTGGCGAGATCTTCCATCCGCTGGCCCTCTCAGCCGGCGAGGCGTACACGGTCCTGAAGGAGATCCCGATCTATGAGCGGTCCGGTATCCTGTGCCGCATCCCCAACTGGTGGAAGAACCGAGCGGCGGGCCTGCGGCTGAATATCGAGATCGGCGAGGCCCCGCCAAGCGCGCTGGGGATGGACGCGATTCTCGATTTCAACGCCGGATTGCTGTTGGGTGATACGGCCATCTCCGAAGAGGAGGCCCGGAGGCTGCTGGAAGAATCCGAGGGCTTGGCCTTTATCAAAGGCAAGTGGGTGGAGGTGGATCGCGACAAGCTCGAACAAACCCTGCGTGCCTATGAGAGGGCGCAGGAATTGATGGCCGACGGGGATTTGACCTTGCGCGAGGCCATGCGGCTGCAACTCGATGCGGACAGGACCTTGGGGCTTTCTGAAGACGGCGTCGAGGTCGAGGTCTCGCAGGGGCAGTGGCTCGAGTCCGTGGTCGCACGGCTCCGCGATCCACGGCGCATGGATTCCGTCCGACTGCCCAGCCGGTTCAAGGCGACGCTTCGACCCTACCAGCGTCAGGGTCTGGACTGGCTGTGCTTCCTGGATGGTCTCCAGTTCGGGGCCCTGCTCGCCGACGACATGGGGCTGGGAAAGACCGTGGAGCTATTGGCCATGCTCAGCGTTCGGACAGCCGCCGAATCGAGGCAAGGCCCGAAGACGAGCCTGCTCGTTCTGCCGGCCTCACTGATCGGCAACTGGACCAGCGAGATCGAGCGGTTCCTGCCGTCCCTGAAGACCTTCGTGGCCCATCCCTCCGCCGGGGCTGATAAGGATGCGCTGCAACGGGGCCCGGCGCTGGATGACGTCGACCTGGTGATTACCACGTACGGCCTGTGCCAGAAATACGTCTGGCTTCAGGATGCCCAGTGGGACCTTGTCGTGCTGGACGAGGCGCAGGCGATCAAGAACCCCGGCACCAAGCAGACGCGGGCAGTGAAGAAGCTGCACGCCAGGAATCGGATCATTATGACGGGTACGCCGATCGAGAATCGTCTTTCCGATCTGTGGTCGTTGTTCGATTTCCTCAATCCTGGACTGCTGGGCACCGCGGAGGAGTTCGGCGGTTTCAGCCGCAAGCTCAATCGGGACGCGAGCGGCTACGCCCGATTGAAGAGAGTTGTGGGCCCGTACATCCTGCGAAGGCTCAAGACGGATAAAACCGTGATCTCCGACCTGCCCGACAAGATTGAGATGAAGACCTACGCGGAACTGAGTCGCAAGCAAGTCGTTCTTTATCAGGACCTGGTCAAGCAGCTTCGGCAGGTTTTGGAGGAACAACCGGATGGCATTCGGCGAAAGGGCCTGATCCTTGCCTCGCTGATGAAGTTCAAGCAGTTGTGCAATCACCCGGACCAGTACCTGGGTCAAAATGGATTCGCAGAGCCCGACAGCGGCAAATTTCGGCGGCTCCGTCCGATCTGTGAGACGATCTTCGAGAAACGAGAGAAGATGCTCGTCTTCACGCAGTTCCGGGAGATGACAGAGCCCCTGAAGGAATTCCTCGATTCGATCTTCGGGCACGAGGGCCTGGTCCTGCATGGCGGCACGCCGGTAGGGAAACGCCGGCAGATGATCGAGCGATTCCAGGGGGATGAATACACGCCCTTCATGGTCCTTTCTCTCAAGGCGGGCGGTGTGGGACTGAATCTGACGGCCGCCAATCATGTGGTACACTTTGACCGCTGGTGGAACCCTGCCGTCGAGGACCAGGCAACGGACCGGGCCTTTCGCATCGGGCAGCAAAAGAACGTGGTGGTCCACAAGTTCGTCACCAAGGGCACGGTGGAGGAGAAGATCGATCAGATGCTGGCAGAGAAGGCCGAGCTATCGCGTCAGATCATCCCGGATTCCGGTGAGGCGTGGATTACAGAAATGAATGACAAGGAGCTGATCAGGCTGTTCACGTTATCCCTGTAGAGGATGTCTCATGGCATACTACAACTACTACGGTTACCCCCGATATGTGTCCGTTGGTGAGAAGAGGGCCAAAGCACGGCGTAAGCTCGAACAACTGAGGAAGAAGCATCCGGGTATTCGCCCGGTTGTCATCGAAGGCAACACCCTGGTCCGCACGTGGTGGGGCAAGGCGTGGAACGGCAATCTCACCAAGTATGCCGATTATTCGAATCGCGTCGGGCGCGGGCGCAGCTATGTGCGGCATGGGGCCGTCCTGGACCTGCAGATCAATCCGGGGCAAGTCGATGCGCTGGTGCAAGGCAGCCGACAGAGCCCTTACACCGTGACCATGAAGATCAAACCCATAAGCAAGGCCGTCTGGACAGAGATGCGGGCCGCTTGTGAGGGTCAGCTTGCCTCCTTGCAGGAATTGCTGGAGGGCCGGTTTCCCAAGGGCCTCGCGGAGTTGTTCACGGCCAAGGGCAGCGGCCTGTTTCCCTCGCCGAAGGAGATCGAATTCAAATGCAGTTGTCCCGACTGGGCCACCATGTGCAAGCACGTCGCCGCCGTCCTCTATGGCATAGGAACGCGGCTGGATGAGGACCCGAGCGTGTTTTTCGTCCTGCGCAAGATGAAGATGGACGATCTCATCACCCAGGCTGTTCGCGACAAGTCCGAAAGACTGCTGAGACAAGCGAAGAAGAAGACCTCCCGCGTGATCGAAGACGCCGATCTGGGCGACGTGTTCGGTATCGAGATGGAGGCCGCTATGCTTGCGAATGACGACTCCGCTACCGTGGCCGCCGAGCCGGGAGTGGCGGCAAAAGCTCAACGCAAAGTCCCCGCAGAGAAGACGGGGACGAAGCGGACTGTGAGAAAGGCCAAGACTGTTGTTAAGAAGCCCAAGCGTGCCAGAACAGAGAAGATGAAGAAATGACGCGCCAAGCGGTTGCGGCTCTTCTGAAAAGAGAACGCTGGCAATCCCAGCCATTTAACCCTCATGATCAGGAGGGACAACACATTTCGGTTGAGGGGCTGTATCGGGGACACGTCAGGCATCAGGCGCATTTCCATGTCTTCCTGGTTGACTCCGTCCTGAAGATCGGAGCAATCCGGCTTGTACCGGCAACGGTTGCCAGTGTGCCGACCGGGCCGGCGGACAACGAGGCGATAGGAAACAAGGGATTTGTTGCGACTGCTCGCCTCAGCACCTTTCGCAGGGAGAAATGCCTTTCTGGAGGTATTATTAATGAAACGCAGCGGTATGGTTCTAATGTCAGTGTTGTATGTAAGCCTATCGTATTTGTCGGGATGCACAGATCGTCAGTATGGCCGAACGGACTGTAGGCGGCAGTTGGGTCCGCGCCTCTATGACATTGGCCAAATCGGGGTCCATTGGACCTTCTGCTGTCTCAACTGTGCCGGATTCTGTGCCGTGCTCTTGGGAAATCGACATTTTTGATAGGGCCAGCGAGTTATGTTCAAGTCCTGTACTGCCCAGTGGGGCGATTTGTGGCGCGCCGCGGTCGACGCAGAACAGTCCGGCGTTCTTGTGCGGGATGTGGGGGCGAGATGCTGCCCATGGACATGATTCCCGTCGTTTGCTGTTGATGCTTGTGCTTTCCGGTGGCACATGATAGCCTGTGGCAGAAGGATATCGGCTGCTTACCGCACCGATGACTCTGGGGGTTCGTATTCGAGGCGAATATGGAACGAGAGTTCAGACGCCGTGGCCGGAATCAGACCTTGGTGTTACGAGCCATCCTTTCCATGGCAGGTGGGACCATGGTTTTGCTGGCGGCTTGCCGCCTGGGGCCCAAGGGCGATCCGGGTCTTCCGGCGGGATACGTGTTGCAGTACAATGTGGGCTACTCGAAGGCCTCTGCACCGTTCGGGGAAGGGCCGGTGGACAGTGGTTCGCTACACCTCGAAGATCCTCTTGCCATCTCGGTGACGTTTGTGGCGATGCCGAAGCGGTCTGAAGGGGTACTGGCGCCTGTGGCATCGCAGACTCAGATGATCACGGTTCTGCCTGCGAGCACGGCCGTTGTGCCTGTGGCCGGGCTTCTGAGATCGGCCAGGGTGGGGATCGTGGAAGATGCGGCACCGTTTCTTAAGCGGATCGCCGGTGAAAAGACGGGTGTGCCTGTGATTCTGGAGAAGCTGCGCGGTATCCTGCCCTATGGTGTCGAGACGAGTTTTCAAATTCTCGAAAGACCGGTTCTGGATTCCGGCCCGATTCGCAAGCTCGGTATTCAAGTGCGCCGGCAACGGTTGCAGGAACCACAGAGCGGAGAGCGGCCCGGCACAACGGCTGTTCTGGAGATATCGCTCGTAGCGACGGGGCATCCGCCGAGCGAGCCATCGTCCGACGAGGACAGCCGCATCGATTCCGGCGGTGAGCAGGGGCCGTTGATGCCGGTCGCTCCGGAGGTGTGGGTGACCGAGACGATCTCATTGACGCCGCAGGCCTTGCCGGGGCAGGACCGCCTGGCGATGGTGCTGCCGTCTCCGTTTGACGTGGAGGGTATCGTGGCGTTCGCGGCCCTGATCGAGGTGCGGTCGCCCCCGCCAGAGGGGACGGATGGCAGTGCCGCGCATGCCGTTCTGCTGCAACAATGCCAAGACGCTTTGCTGGCCGCAGCCAATGGCGCAGAGGATGGCCAGCGACCCGGCGTCGGCAGGCGGGGCCTTGAAGATGCGATTCGGCTCCTTCCGTCGCCCACACACAAGCGGCGCGCGCTGTTGCACCTTGGTCGGGAGACTGGATCACTCCTGATCGAGGATCTGGCGCTGTCGGCGAGCGATGTCGTTCTGGATCGCCTCGCTTATGCGATCGCCAACGAGCATCTTGCACCGCTTTCGGTGGAAGCCGATGGGCTGGGGTGGAGGCTGGAGAAGACGGCGTATCAACTGCTCACGGAGCCCGCGTCTTCCGATCTGACATCGCCTGACCTTGAGGCCATTCTGATTCGTCACACCGGGGAGGTCGGTCGGCACCCTTCGGTTCTTCGAGAGGTTGTATCGGAGGTCACGAGCATGGCGGACCTCAGACAGCGTCTGCTCCTGGAGAATTCCATCTACCTGGAGGATATCTCGCCGGCGGCCAGGGCCCGTGCTTTTGACTGGCTGGCAGTCCAGGGCCAGGCGCCGCAGGGCTATGACCCCCTCGCTTCGCTGGCGGAGAGGCGTCGCGTTCTGAACCAGGTTCTTCAGGAACAACCATAGAGCCGGAGGTGCCTTCTGTGGGGCGTAGAAAGCGAAATGTGAGGTCATCCTCGGGCAGTTCGGACATCCCATCAGCCGGCCATGCTGTTGCAGGCGACGTCACGGGATCAGAGACGGGCCATGCCTCCGGCGGGCCGACGGACGGCCCGGGGGGGCGCAAGAAGCGGCGCTGGCTGCGACGTCTGTTCTGGGCTTGTGCAGTTCTCATCGCTGTCATTCTGGTCCTTCGGATCGCGCTGTGGCTCTCTCTGCCCTGGATTCTCAACAAGACGATGGACCAGTACGGTCTGGAGGCCCGCTATGAACGACTGCATCTGTCCCTGCTGACGGGGGACGCGGAGCTCTGGCATCTCGTCCTGGTGCCGGACGACGCCAACACGCCGCTGGTCCATGTCGAGTACTGCCGGGCGGATGTCTCCCTGGTGACTTTGTTGAAACGCCGTCTCGTCGTCCATCGCATCGAGATAGATGGCATGGATGTCAGTCTGATGCGGGCCAAAGATGGTTCGTTTCCACAGTTGCGTACCCTGCTGGCCGTCCTGCGCGAGCGGAGCGAGGCAATACAACGGGCCGACGCGGACGTTGAGGTCGACGTCGTCGGCCCGGTCGCATCGCCGCGCGAGATCGATCTGACGCCGCCGCTGCGCATGGACGCGTTGCGACTGCAGCACGTGCAGGTTCGCTTTCGAGACGAAACGGTGTCACCGGCTTTTGAGACTCGATTGGATTTGAACGTCCGGCTCTCCGACCTGCGATCGGACAGGCGCCAGACACGGTTTCAGATCATCCTGTCCTCTCCTCCGGTGCTGAACCAGTTGATGATCGAAGGTACCGGTTCAGCGGAGGGAAGGGACCTTGTGGCGGATGTGCGGGTCGCTCTGCAGGGTTTGCAGCCCGGCGCCGCGGAGGAGTATCTGGCCGATCTGGGAATCGTTCCCGATGCCCGGACGATTGGCTTTGCCTGTGATGGGGCTGTTCGAGTGGAGGGGATTCAGGTGGCTGAACCGAATGAGGTTGACCCGCCGATCGAGCATTCTCTCACGTCGGGCGAGACGTCGCTTCGGCCCTCGGTCTCGGCCCTTCAGGTGCATCTTGAATCGAAGAATGCCGTCATGATGATTGACGGCGCCGAGCACTTCAGCCTGCGCAGCGCGGTGGTGGATGCCAATGTGTTTGACTCGGGCGTCGTTCGCGTGGGACAGATCCAGGTCGGTGGAGGCGCGTTCCACGTCTGGAAGAGACCGACCGGCAGGTTTTCGGTGGCCGGTCTTCAGTTCGTCAGCCGCTCGCCACGGAGAACCGAGACCAGGACAGACAGCGTGACAACGGTGGAGGAACACGCCGGCGCCTCGCCCTCGGCGGATGGGTCGGCGATCCCATGGTCTCTGGATGGCATTGGAGTTCGTGATGTTCGATTCGTGCTCCACGACCAGTCCATGTCTCCGCAAGTCGATCTGGTGCTGGACCTCAACGAGGTTACCGTCGAGCACGATCCATCGCTGTCGGAAGGATTGACGCTGACTGCCCGATTGGGCGCCCCCGGCATCGTGGAAAGCCTGCAGGCCGGCGGGACAATGGTTTTGTCCTCGTCCGAGAGCAGGGCGGCGCTCAAGATTGTCGGAACGGGAATTCGCCCGGATGTGTTGCAGCCCCATTTCGACAGTCTCGGCCTTGAATCGCTGTACAAGGGTGGGATGTTCTCATGCGATGTGAACGGCGTGTTTGTGCAGCAGGACGATGGCGCGTTCAATGCCTCTGCATCCATCACGGACATCCGGCTTCAGGACGCCGAAGAGCTGTTAGGGCTCAAGGCCATTGCGGTTCACGGGGTACGGATCGACCCACAGTCGGGGGCGACGCGTGTCGAGCGTGTAGAGGTCTCCGGACAGCGTCTGGCACTCGAACGGGATGAAACGGGCTGCCTGACCGTTCTGGGTTTTCGGTTTGGCAGCACGCCGCCGCCTTCGGAGTCGCAGGCCGGACCGAGCGATACGGCGGCCGGCCAACCGGACCCCGCCCCGGCGGAGACGTCCGCCGCCAGGATCGAGATCGGACGTCTGTCCTGGCACGACAACGAGATGACCTTTGTCGATCGAATGGTGACGCCGGCCAAGACCTTTGCCATCCCGGATCTTGGACTGGAGCTGACGGATCTTGTGCTGGGTGCCGAGGAAGGCGCGGGATCGACTGCCTCGGTCAAGGCGTGGCTTCGCAGTCCCGGGATGATTGACCGGGTGGAGTTGAGTGGTTCGCTCGCCCCGGAGCCGGCGGGCCTGTCCTTCGATCTGAACCTCCAGGGCGACGGTATGGCTCTGGTCGAGATGACGCCCTATCTTGAGGCCATGGGGGCCGAATCAACCATGACCAGAGGCGATCTTGCCGCCCATGCCAAAGGACGTATCGCCTGGGACAGCCAGGGGATACACTGCTCGGCGACGCTTCTCGATACCAGCATCACGGACGGCGACGTCGAACTGGCCGGGCTCGACCGGGTTGAGGTCGTGCAGCTCCGTCTGGATGCGGCAGGTCTCCGTGCGGATCGCATCGCGATTGAGCGACCGCGACTGACCGTTACTCGCCACGAATCAGGCGCGCTGGCCTGTGTGGGGGTGCGCAGCGTCGCGGGGGGAGACAGCACGCGGCAGACTTCGTCGGGGCCGACGATGCCCGTGCGCATCGGAGGCTTGGAGGTCAAAGAGGCGCGCCTGCAGTGGTTCGACAATGCTGTTGTGCCTGCGGTAGCCCAGGCGGTGGCTGTTGACCTGACGTTGAACGATTTTGCCTTGGGGGTCGAAGCGCCTCCGGCCACGATGACGGTTGCCGTTCGAGCGCCGGGTATGGTGCAGCAGGCGACGGTTTCCGGACAGGTCCAGACCGCACCGCTGAGGCAGGCAGCCGACCTGATTGTGGAGGCTGAGGGTCTCGATGTGCGATCGCTGCGGGCCTATCTGCCGCCGGGAGTGAAGCCGGCCCTGGAAGCCGGTCGGCTCCGCGCCAGGATCGTCGGTGAACTGACACACCATCCGGACGGTGGACGGCAGGGCGGCGTCAAGGTGGCCGATATGGACTATCGAGAAACCTCCCGACGCGAGGCTCTTCTGCGATTCGATTCGGCGGAACTGGCAGTGGATCGCTTTGATCCCAATGCCTATGTCGTCTCCATGAAGGAGTTATCTTTCCAGGGTGTTGAGGCGGCCGTTGAACGCACGGCGGCCGGGACGCTGAGTGCATTGGGATTTGAGTTCGGAGGTTCAGAGGCGGGGGCCATCGATCCTCCCGTCGTGACCGACGGACAGCCGAACACTGTGACTGTTTCGGCTGACGAACGGCCGGACACGGAGTCGGCCGCTCCAGCGGAAAAGCCGGACCCTGCAAGCGGTACCGTTCGAAGGGCACAGCGTCTGCCGCTCGTCACACTCGAACGCTTGTCGTTGGAGGCGGCGAAGCTGACCGTGACAGACAAGACCAGGCCCAGCGCGGCGCCCGTTGTCGTCTCGGATTTGACGATCGCCAATACGGAGGGTATCAAGGTCCTCGGAGACGAGCCCGACGTCAATCCACCCATCCGAATTGATCTCCACGGCCGGATTCAGCCTTTGACCGAGTCCGTTCGATTGAAGCTGGAGGTATCACCCTTTGTCGCCCAGCCACAGATTCTCGCCGAATGGGACATCACCCGGATCAGCGGCTCGGGGTTGACTTCGATCGCGCCGGAACTCGGCGCCCTCGTGGATGCCAATGATCTGCGCCACGGCAGGTTGTCGGGAAACGCCCAACTGACGGTGCAGGCGCAGCGGCGCAGCAGCACGGAGTTTGATCTCAGCAGGCCTTTCGGCATAGACCTGTTGGCCCGAGGGATTCTGTTCGAGGATACCGAGGCCAAGACTGTGCTGGCCGGCCTGGAGGAGATCCGCGTCGTCATACCGAAGGTGGATCTGTCGAATGGCAGCGTTCACGTCAAGGAAATCGGCCTGGTAAAACCACAGGTTGCGGTCCGGCGGGAAGCCGATGGATTCCACCTGCTCGGCATGACGGTCAAGACCTCGTCTGCTGAAGCAATCGCCGATGCCAATGCCGTTGCCACCTCCGCCGGTCACGACGAGAATGACGTGACGGCCCATCGCATGGAAGGCTCGCAAGGGCAGAGTGGGCCGTTGGATCTTCGCGTGGATCAGTTCCTCGTCAGCGGCGTTGATTTCCATTTCGTCGACGACACTGTGGATCCTCCGATGGTCATACCGCTGAAGGGCTTGGACGTCGAGGTCCGCGGATTCACCACGCCCGGTGCTACGGCCCGTGGACCGATGCGATTCAACATCGTGGCGGCAGCGGGGGAAGTGCCGCTGCAGGGCAAGGGGCGCGGCGCCGCCGACGCGTCGATTGAGGCTTCTGTCGAGGATGCCACAGAGTCTTTGGCGACGGAGAATCGCATTCTCTTCCAGGAGATGTCCGCCACCGGACGTCTGACCCTTTATCCGCATCCTGATGGTTGGGTGAAGGCGGGGATGAGCGGATTGGAACTGGCGAACTTCGGAGGTCTGGCCAGGCAGAACGGGATGACATTGCGCAGCGGCGTCTTCGATGCAAGCATCGACATGCGGTTTCACGAGGATCAGCCACTGTCGACCCGAGCCCGGCTCGTCTTCACCGACCTGTCGCTGACGGAGCCGCCGGATGGTTTTCTGGCCAGGCTTCTGACTCTGCCGGTGTCTCTCGACACGGTTCTGTTCATCCTCCGGGACGCCGGCGGTTCCATTCGATTGCCGCTGTCATTCAAGATCGATGAGCAGGGCGTCTCCCGCGGACAGATCACGCAGGCGGCGGTGGGAGCCGCCGCCACCTTGATCGCCACGGCGGTGGCTGGATCGCCCTATCGAGTCGCCGGAACGATCGGCAATATCTTGGGCGGGGAAAAAGAGGAGCCGAGCGGTACGGAAACCTATGTCGTGCAGTATGCGGCTGCGGTGACAACGCTGTCGGCCGAACAGGCCGAAGAACTCGCGGCGATCGCCGAGCGGCTCCGACGTGAACGAGGGCTGTCTGTCACGGTTCGGCATCAGCTCGGTGGGGGCGACATCGAGGCGGCCAACAGTCTTGTCAATCTGTCCTCTGTGGACACGAGGAACCTGCTGGCGAAGCTCAGGAAGGAACGAGGGGAACTGCAGCGTCTGAGAGATGAACTGGCCGGCCAGGCGCGGGCCGCCCATCTGGCCGGCTCGCGCCGGAACGCCCTTGCCCGGACCGGACGATTGCAGGAAGTGCAAGTGCAGTTGGGCCTGATCGAGAGGGCCCTGGACGATTTGCTCGAGACGATGCGCCCCGGCGCCGAATACGCAGCCAGACGACGCACCCAGGATGCCTGCGTCGCCATAGGTAAGGCGCGGATGGAGACTCTGGCGGCCCTTCTGAGGCTGGGGGAGATTCCAGAGGCATCCGGACGCGTCACCTTCATACCTCCGCGTTTCGTGGAGGCGGACGATCCGGCCGGCGGTAGCGTGACCCTTACGTTTACAAGGAGCAAGGCCCATTAGGGGCGCCGGGGCGAAGCGGGATGTCCTGTCGATCTCGGCGTTTGGAAAGGACATGGCGATGAAGGCAGAAACGGCACGTGACTTCGTTCGGATTATGGGCGTTCCACAGAAACGCGTCCTGTTGGTTCTGTTGGCGGTGGTTCTTCTGTTCCTGCGCCCGGTGGCGAGCGCGGCCTCGGACCAGTGGCAGGCCGGAGTGACGCGGGCGGTCATCACGCCGGAGAAGCCGATGTGGATGGCCGGCTATGCGGCCCGAACGAAGCCCGCGGAGGGCAAGGTCCACGACCTGCACGCCAAGGCGCTGGTCCTGCAGGACTCGCAGGGCAACCGTCTGGCTATCGTGACGCTGGACCTGCTGGGCATCGACCGAGCGATGCGCGACTGGATTGCGGATCGGGTCGAGCAGCGTCACGGCATCGCCCCGAAGGATCTGTTGATCAACGCGTCCCACACGCACTCGGCGCCGGTGATTTGCGAGAGTGCGTACTCGATCTACGGCCATTCGTTTTACGATCTGACGCCCGAGCAGCTCGAACAGTCGAATGCCTACAGCGACCGATTGCAGGAGAGAATCGTCGGACTGGTGGGCGAGGCAATTGCGGAGTTGTCGTCCGC
>JAAYBA010000451.1 GCA_012719085.1 Planctomycetota bacterium | reverse complement strand
GGGCAGATGCGACTGCACCAGGTGTGCGGCCACGTGAAGCTCAGTGCCAGGATGACGAGCAGGGGTATGACGGCAGGCCAAGCGGCGAACGCGAGTGCGCCGGAGAAGATCGCCAGCGGGTCCAGCCACAGCAGCAGAGGATAGCCCAGGCACGCGCCCGCCAAGGTCAGCAGCACGATCCATCGTCCGACGGAGAGCCGCTTTGCCGGCTTTCGACCGCATCGCCGGCCCAAGTGGCTTGCGCCGTCGGCGCAGAGCCCCAGTGGACAGACCCACCGGCAGAACCAGCGGAGCCGCAAGAGGGCGATGAACCCTATGACCAGTCCCAGGCAGGCCATGACGCTGACGGTGTGGGTCGCCAGGATCGAGCCAGTGGCGATGAACGGGCTCATCGCCGCAACGACGACCGGCCAGCGCGTTTGCCGGGCGGCCAGGAGTACGACGATGACCGCAACCAGACAGATGCCGCGGACCATCCACCGAATGCGACGGTGCCCTGTGACCACCGTCGTGACGGATGGCATCTTGGGTTCGGCCGGACCGCTCACCCGAGATAGGCCTCCTGCTGGCGGAGGATCTTCTGGACCTTCGCGATGTCCACCTCGCGGGGTCGGCAGTTGTCCTGGACAGCTACCGCCGCCGCGACGCCGGCGGCGTGACCGGTGACGAAGCAGTTGGGCACCAGACGCACCAGATCGGCCATGCCCAGGTCCGTGCTGATGCAGCGGCCCGACGCAAGGACGTTGTCCACCGTGGTGGGGACCAGCGCGCCGTAGGGGATCTGCCATTCGCCGTGCGTGGCGTTGGACGCGCCGCCCACGCCGACCACGTCGGGGAACTTCGTCGCCGCCTTGAGGTCCGACAGCCGGACGCGGTTCAGACCGTTCAGCACGCGGGTGACCCGCACGCCGATCTGCGGCGCGGTCTCGACGAGATAGACCTTCTCATAGCCGGGCGTCTGGCGTGTCCTCTGGACATCCTTCCAGATGAACTTGCGATGGTTCATCTCCATTCGTGTCAGCGTCGCGAGGTCCAGACCGTCCACCTCCGGGCCGGTCAGGTTGACCCAGTTGACGCCGGGGGCGGGCGTGGCCGAGCCCAGACGGCGGGGCTTCGGGGCCTCCTTGGCCTTCTCGGCATCGACCCGGTCCAGATTGCCGATCCGCGAGACGAGACCGACGTTGTGCGAGCGGTGCTCGAACTCGGCGCCCGCCGCGGCGAACAGATCGCCGTCGCCCGTGGCGTCGACCACCATTTTGGCCAGAATGGCCTGGCGGCCCGATTTGCTCTCGAACACCACGCCGCGCACGGTGTTTCCCGTCACGATCGCGTCGACGCCCCAGCAGTGCAGGAAGACGTCGACGCCCGCCTCCTCGATCATCTCGACCATGACATACTTGGCGGCCTCGGCATCGACGGTCGGATTGACGCCGGGACGGCGGTCGATAATCGCGCCGTCGAGCTTGTCCATCCGTCGCATCATCTCCTCGCCGATCCCCTGGCAAACCTGCTTGCCCCCTTTGACGATATGTCCGAGGATCAGCACGACGAGGCCGCCGGTCCAGAGCCCTCCGAAGTGGCCGTAACGCTCGACGAGCGTGACGTTGGCGCCGGCTCGCCTGGCGGCGATGGCGGCCACGACGCCGGCCGATCCGCCGCCGACCACCAGCACGTCGGTCTGATGGAGAATCGGCAGTTCGCGTTGCGGCTGGATCACCTTGCCGTCCACGATCGTCGCGGCCGTCCGCGCGTCCTGGACCTTGCGCGCGTCGATGACCGAACTCTGAAACCCGCTCGATTCGCCGATGCCCTGGGCGCGAGCCGCCGGCGCGGCGGTCCATCCCAGTCCGGCGGTCAGTCCCGACAGCCCCAGCGCTCGCATGCATTCCCGTCGATTCATACGATGGTCCATGAAGACTCTCCTCTACAGAGATGGATCGAGGTTGGGTTGGCCAAGTGCCAGCTCATGGCCCTGTCATACCTTGACCAGCGTCGATTATCAACTGAAAAGCCCTCTGACCGAGGGGACTATGATGGGTCGGGCGCTTCAACGTGTGCGAGGATCGGAGCAATGCCGTAGCGCCTGTAGAATCGTAGTGTGGTGTCCCAGAGATCTTCGGTCAGGTGCGTGCGAATCTGTCGGAGGAATTCGGTGGGGATGTCCTTGTAGTGCGCCTCGGCGACGGCCCCGGCGATGCAGGCCTGGGTGTCGCTGTCGCCGCCGAGCGAGACGGCATTACGCAGGGCATCCTCGTACGAGTGTGAGTCGAGAAAGGCGATGATGGCCTCCGGCACCGAGCCCTGGCAGGTCACGTCGAACGAGTAGCCGGGCCGAATCTCATCGACCGTTCGCGACAGGTCGTACCCGAAAAGCTCGCTGATGTGCCGGCGAATCGACTCTTTGTCCTCGCCGTTTCGAGCGAGAAAGACCGCCAGCGCCGTCGCCTGGGCCCCCTTGATGCCCTCGGGGTGGTTGTGCGTGCACTCGGCGGTCCTCGCCGCCTCGCGCAGGACATCGTCCTGCGAATCGAATGCCCAGGCCACCGGACTGACGCGCATGGCCGAGCCGTTGCCGAAGCTGTTGTATGGCCCCATGCCCGACGCCACCGCCCATTGGAGGAAATGGCCGCCGTAGCCGCGCAGGGGATGCCGGCGGGTATAGGTTCGCAGGGCATGCTCGTAGTCCCGGTCGCCCAGCAGGGCGTCGGCGACCGCCACGGTCAGGACGGTGTCGTCGGTGAAGGTGGCCAGCGGCCCGAACAGCGGCACGTCCTTGCGTTTGGTCGGCCCGCTCTCGTAGGCCGATCCCGCGATGTCGCCTGCAATGGCGCCCAGCATCTCAAGGCTCCCGATCATTCATTGGCTCATTCGGGACGACAGCATACCCTGCACCGCCCGATCGGTCATCTTCTGAATCGTATCTGCGTGGAAACGTCCGGCTTCCGGAGCCGGATTGGCCCAAGGCCTTTTCTTGACAGTTCGGACCGACTCTGGCATACTGGCTCGACCGTAAGTGCTTTGCGTTCGCCGTTTTGAAGAACCCCATTCGAGTCAGCGTTGGAGCCGGATATGAGAGCATCGGAAATGCGAAAGGGCCAGACGATCAAGATCGACGACAAGCTCTATGCGATCGTCGATTTTCAGCATGTCAAATTGGGCAAGGGCGGGGCCGTCTACCAGACCAAACTCAAGAGTCTGATGGACGGCTCGATTCAGAACGTGCGGCTGCGCAGCGAAGAGGTCATCGAAGAGGCCTTCCTCGACAAGCGCAACTATGAGTACCTGTATTCCTCGGGCGACGAGCACATCCTGATGGACACCGAAACGTTCGATCAGATCACGCTCGACGACGACGCGTTTGGCGACGGCCCGAAGTACCTCAAGCCCAATACACCGCTCCAGGTCAGCATGTACGAAGGCAAACCTGTCGTCGTCACGCTTCCCAACACTGTGGACCTCGAAGTGACCGACGCGCCGCCGGAGATCAAGGGCGCCACCGCCACGAACCAGACCAAGCCGGCCACGCTGGAAACCGGGCTGGTGGTCACCGTGCCGCCGTTCGTCAAGGTCGGCGAACTGATCCGGGTGGACACGCGCACGGGCGAGTATGTCACGCGGGTCAAAGAATGATCGAACCGTGTCGATTCGCGGCCCGCGTCGGACGGCGATGACGACCCCTTCATGGAGAGGATCGAGTTAGCGAAATGGCTTTCGACAGAGTAAGCAAAGTTCTCCTGAAGATCTTCGGCTCGCGCAATGAGCGATTGATCAAATCGTACACGGGCATGGTCGAGCGGGCCAATGCGTTCGAGGATCGGGTTCGCCAACTCGACGATGCGGCGCTGAAGGGCAAGACCACCGAATTCAAGGCGGCTCTGGCGGCCGGAAGGGACCCGGAGGACATCCTTGCCGAGGCATTCGCCGTGGTGCGGGAAACGGCCCGGCGGACCGTCGAGATGCGGCATTTCGACGTCCAGCTCATCGGCGGCAACGTGTTGTTCGAAGGCAAGATCGCCGAGATGGCCACCGGCGAGGGCAAGACTCTCGTGGCCACCCTGGCGGCCTACATGGTGCATCTGACCGGGCGACGCGTGCACCTCGTGACCGTCAACGACTACCTGGCCAAACGCGACGCCGAGTGGATGGCACCGGTCTACAATGCGTTGGGCATGACGGTGGGGGCGATCCAGGCCGACATGGATACGGCCGGCCAGGAGCGAAAAGACACCTATCTCTGCGACGTCACCTACGGGACCAACAACGAGTTCGGTTTCGACTATCTGCGCGACAACATGAAGACCATGCTCGAACAGATGGTCCAGGGGCCGCTCGACTACGCGATCGTCGACGAAGTGGACTCGATTCTGATCGACGAAGCCCGGACGCCCTTGATCATCTCCGGGCCGGCGTTCGATGACGTGACCCGCTACAAGAAGGCCGACCAGATCGCGCGGCAGTTGCTCTCGCTGCAAGGCGGCTACACCCGGATCAAGGCGCAGATCGACGCGGCCGAGCGCAGGATCGCCAACGCGCAGGGCGAGCTGTCCGAGGCCAAAAAGGACAAGGACAACAAGCGGATCGAGAAGGCCCAGCAGGCCATTGAGAAGGCCCAGGAGGAGATCGCCGCCGCCCAGGCCAGGCTCACCGAGGCGACGCAGTATTATGAAGTGGAATTCGACCGCAAGCAGGTGCGCATGACCGACGAGGGCGAGAAGGCCGCCCAGGACATCGCGGGCATGGGGTCGTTCTATACGGGGACGAACATCGACTGGCCCCACCTGTTGCAGCAGAGCCTTCGCGCGCACGTGGTCTTCGAGAAGGAAAAGGACTACGTGGTGATGGACGGCAAGGTCGTCATCGTCGACGAGTTCACGGGGCGCCTGATGCAGGGCCGGCAGTGGTCGGACGGCCTGCACCAGGCGGTCGAGGCCAAGGAGGGGGTCACCGTCAAGGAGGAGAGCCAGACGCTGGCGACGATCACGCTCCAGAATTTCTTCAAGCTGTACGCCAACATCGCCGGCATGACCGGTACGGCCGCGACCGAGGCCGACGAGTTCATGAAGATCTACAAACTGGACGTCGTGGTGATCCCGACGAACAAGCCGTGCGTTCGGGACGATCGACAGGATGTGATCTACAAGTCGATGGCCGAGAAGTTCAGCGCGATCGTCGAGGAGATCCACGAGACCAGCGCCGCCGGCCGGCCCGTTCTGGTTGGCACGATCAGCATCGAGAAGAGCGAACTGCTCTCGACGGCGCTGACGAAACGACACGGGCTCGACCACGAGGTCCTCAACGCCAAGCAGCATGCTCGCGAGGCCCAGATCGTTTTGAAGGCGGGCCACCAGCACAAGGCCCACGACGGCACGATGCGCGGCAACGTGACCATCGCGACCAACATGGCCGGCCGGGGCACCGACATCAAGCTCGGTCCGGGCGTGGCCCAGATCGGGGGCCTGCACATCCTCGGCACCGAGCGGCACGAAGCCCGACGGATCGACAACCAGCTTCGCGGGCGCGCCGGTCGCCAGGGTGACGCGGGATCGAGCCAGTTCTTCCTGAGCTTCGACGACGACCTGATGCGCGTCTTCGCGCCGGAGTGGACGGTCAAGGCGCTGTCCTGGATCGGCTGGGAAGAAGGCCAGCCCATCTACCACGGCCGGATCAGCAAGGGCATCGAGAAGGCCCAGAAGAAGGTCGAGGAACGGAACTTCGAGATCCGCAAGAGCCTGCTTGAATACGACGAGGTGATGGACCACCAGCGGAAGATCTTCTACTCCCGCCGGCGGCAGGTCCTCGAAGGCCGCAACCTCAAGGCGATGATCGAGGAGATGATCGATCATACGATTACCGGTCACTGCGAGTCCATCCTCGACAAGGAGTATCCATTCCGGTGCATGCTCGAATGGGCGCGTACGAATTTCGACGTGGAGTTGAAGATCTCCGACGTGGCCCAGGCCGAGCCCCAGGATGTGGAAGCCCTGATCAAGAACCGCGCCAAAGACGCCGCCCGCAACAACATCTCCCTTTCGCTGGGTGAGTACCTTGAGGATTATTCCGATCCGAGCACGTGGGACGTCGCGGGCCTGACGAAGTGGGCGATGTCGGCGTTCAAGGTCAATCTCAGTGCGAGCAAGGTCAAGAACCTCTCGCCGGAGGAGATCGAGGAGCAGCTCGTCGCGGCCGCGGCCGAGCAAGTGGACAAGCGGGACTGCTTGCCTTTGGCGGAGTTCCTCCGGGACGATTTCGCCCTTCGCCGCCTGGCCGAATGGGCGCGGGCCAAGTTCGATTTGAAGCTCGACGTTGCTCGGCTCAAGGAACTGAACGCCAAGCAGGCCCGCGATCTGATGCTCGGCGAGACGGCGGAGAAGTACCATCGGCGCGAGATCGAGTATCCGGTCGAATTCGCCATGAGCATGGCGTACGGATCGCAGGGGGCCAACGTCTACGGATTCGAATCGCTGGCCCAATGGGCCAACAAGAAGTACAACGCCGACCTCTCGGCCGAGTGGCTGCAGAACGCCAAGCCGCGCGAGGTGCAGGAACGGTTGCTGCACCTCAGCGAGAGCTACAACGACGGCAAGCTCGACGAAGAGCTGGCCGAGAAGATCGCCCGCCTGAACGTCGAGGAGCTGGTCCGGTGGGCCAACGAGAGGTTCGAGGCTTCCCTGTCGCCCGAAGACCTGGGCCAGGTTGAGGACCCCACCGAACGGCTCAAGGTGGTGGGGGCCGGGTTCCTGCGGCGTGAGCTGGCGGATCTGGAGCGGTACGTCTTGTTGCAGGTCTATGACAGCACGTGGAAAGACCATCTCTACGCGATGGACCACCTCAAAGACAGCATCTGGACCCGCTCTTTCGCCGAGAAGGATCCCAAGGTCGAGTACAAGCGCGAGGGCTACCGGATGTTCAACGAGATGCTCGAATCGATCGAGGATCGCGTGACGGACATTATCTTCCGGGTCCATCTTGAAGCGGGCACGCGGGCGCGGAGCGTCTGGAATGTCAGCCAGACGACGCACGATGAAGTGGGGCAGTTCGCGATGGCCGAGCGGCAGCGCGCCGCTGCCCAGGCGCCGCAAGGCGAACAGAAGGTCAAGCAGATCCGCCTGGAGCAGCCCAAGGTCGGGCGAAACGATCCCTGCCCGTGCGGGAGCGGCAAGAAGTACAAGAAGTGCCATGGCAAGGATGCTTGAGTGGGAAGGCGAGGTGGAATAGGTGGTTTAGGCGGACCTGTAAAAAGAAAACATCGAGCAGCAATGCGCTACCCGATGTTTTCCGGAGGGGAGAAAAATCGTAGTTTCCTTTTCTCGTATTATCAACCATACAACTCGATCGACGCATTGTATGGATCTTTGTTTCTTGCGTCCAATAATTCGTACGCGGTCTCTGGACGGTGGTTCGCGTTCTGAGGCGGATTTTTGCCGCGTCGATCGGGCGGTTGCGGCAACGGGCTGGGATTTGTGATCCGCTTGGGCCGAGTCCGCCGATTTTCTGACTGGACAACGGACTGGCTGGTGTGGATGATCTCGGAAGCCCCTCTTGTGGAGTGGGGTTTCTGAGAGTGTGGACGGGTGCGAAGCGGAAGTGGCGGGCTATAGTCGACATGGATGAACGGAGGCCAAACGGAGTGGGGGCCAGGGCAGGTCGATATCGGCACCTCGTATGGGGGCTTGGCTTGGTCGCGGCGGCCGGGTTGGCATGGCATGCTCGCGGTCGGTGGATGCCTGGAGGCGATGGGAGCCACCTGCTGTATCTTCCCGTGGTGCTGGCGTGCGTGTGGTTCGGCTGGCGGGGATTTGCTGTTGCGGTCGTAGCCGGCGCTTGTCTGGCGACGGCCCATCTGGCGGCCGTGACGAGCGGCCCGGCCATAGGGGACGGTCTTTTTCGTTCGCTGATCCTGGTGGCCGTCGGCGGGATCGTCGCGGCGCTGCGGGAAAGACATCGCCACGCCGTGCGGGATGCCGATCGACTTCGCGCGAAGATGGACAAACACACACAGGCGGCGGAATCGTCGGTGGCATCGTCCTGCGCGGCGCCCAGCGGCATGCCCGATGCCGATACCGAAAGCATGCTCGACGCACTCGGCGAACATGTCATTCGATATGACACGGAGATGCGCATCCTGTGGGCCAACCAGTCGGCCTGCGACTCGGCCGGCTTGTCGCGACAGGCCATCATCGGCCGGCACTGCTATCAGATATGGGGACACAGGCAGGATTTTTGTCCCGACTGTCCCGTGGTCGCCGCCATGAAGACGGGCCGACCCCGGCAGACCGAGAAGATCTCCGTCACCCACCGGACCTGGTCCTTGCGGGGATACCCCCTGATCGACGATCTCGGAACCGTTGTCGGAGGCGGCAAGGTGGCCCTCGATGTTACGGACATTGCGCGCGCCGAATGCCGGCTGATCGAAGAGCGGAATCTGTTGAGCACCCTGATCGACAACCTGCCGGATGCGATCTATGTGAAGGACCGGCAGAGTCGGTTCGTTCTGTGCAACCCGGAGGTCCTGCGCCGCAAGGGTGTGGCGACCGTTGAGGAGATTGTGGGCAAGACGGACCGCGACTTCTACCCGCTGGAGGCGGCCGAGCGCACCTACCGCGACGAACAGCAACTCATGGCGACCGATCGCCCGATCATCAACCACGAACGATGTGTCATCGATCCCGCTTCCGGCGAGAGCACGTGGAGTCTGACAACGAAGGTGCCGCTGAGAAATGAGAATGGCCAGATCGTCGGCCTGGTGGGGATCGGACGCGACATCACGGATCGACGACGCGCCGAGGAGGCCTATCGGACGCTCGTCGATCATTCCCTGCAAGGGCTGGTCGTGATCCAGGATGAGCGGGTGGTGTTCACCAATCAGGCGATGAGCGAGATCAGCGGGTATTCAGTCGAAGAGATTCTCACGAAGTCGCCTGGAGAGATATGGGATTTCGTGCGCAGCGAAGACCGCCGGCGCATCTGGGACAATCATCGAGCGCGACTCGAGGGCAAGTCCCTTCCGGAGAACTACGAGTTCCAGGTCGTTCGCAAGGATGGGGCCGTTCGCTGGCTGGAACTGCATGCCTGCCGCATCGAATACGACGGCCGTCCAGCGGTCCATGCCACCTGCACCGATGTCACTGCGCGGGTGCAGACACAGAACGCCCTGAAGCAGAGCGAAGCACGGATTCACGCGCTGTTGGATGCCATTCCGGACCTGATCTTCCGTCTCAGCGCCGACGGTGTGTTCCTCGATTACCGGGTGGCGAAGAGCCAGATATTCTATCTTCCTCCGTCGCAATTCCTCGGCAGACGGGTGGCCGAGGTTCTGCCGGCCTCGATTGCCGCAATGGTGACGGATTCCATCGATCAAGCTTTGACGACGGGGCAGACGCAGACGCTGGAATACCAATTGCCGTTGACGGAGGGGCTGTGTGACTTCGAATGCCGACTGGTGGCCTGCGGCGAACGTGAGGTCATCGCGATCGTACGTGACATCAGCGAGCGCAAGCAGGCCGAGCACCTGTCGAAGATCACCCACGATCTGGCGGTGAAGCTCAACACCGTCGATCACATCCGCAAAGGCGCGCGTCTTTGTCTTGATGCGGCCATTGCCGCCTCCCAGGCGGACTGTGGCGGGATCTACCTCGTGGATGAGGCTTCCGACGAGATGAAGCTGCTGACCCATCACGGCATGTCGGGCCACTTGTCTGTGAGCGTGCTGGCCATGGGCAAGGGGTCCGTTCAGATGCGTGTGCTGGCCCAGGGCAAGCCCGTCTACTACGGCGCCAGCGAACGTCGCATGCCGTTGAGTCCGACCCAGAGAAAGGCCGGGCTGCGCGCCTATGCGGTGCTTCCCATCCGCGACGATCACACGCTGATGGGGGCCGTGGTCGTTGCCTCAGGTCGTTGCGACGCGGTGCCGGATCGATGTCGGCCGGCGCTGGAGACCATTGCCGCTGAGATGGGGACCACCCTGGCGCGGCTGCGGGCCGAAGAGGCATTGCTGGCGTCGGAACGCAACTACCGGGAGATTTTCGATGCGGCCAATGAAGCCATCCTGGTCCACGATCCGGTCACCGCAGAGATCCTCGATGTGAACCAGACGGGTCTGGATATGTTCGGCTACTCTCACGAGCAATTGCAGCGCATGGGCGTGGCGGGTCTTTGGGCCGAACCCCGCGCCGATAGCGAAGAGGTGATCCGCGGCTGGTTCACCCGGGTGGCTCGTGAGGGTCCCCAGGTGTTCGAGTGTCTGTGCAAGAGCCGCGACGGTCGCTGTTTCTGGGTGGAGGTGAACCTCAAACAGGCCCGAATCGGAGGACACGACCGCGTGGTGGCGGTGGGGCGGGATGTCACCGAGCGGATCGAAGCGGCGCGGGCCGCCGAGAATCACCGGGTGGAACTGGCGCGAGCCTGGCATGCCAACACGCTCGGCGAAATGGCGTCGGGTCTGGCCCACGAACTCAATCAGCCCCTTTGTGCGATCGTCAATTACGCCGGGAGTTGTCGGAGACTGGCCGGACGAGAGCCGGTGGACATGAGAACGCTGTGCGAGGGGATTGAGCACATCGCCGACCAGGCGGAGCGGGCGGCGGCGATCATCCGCCGGATTCGCGGGCTGGTGGCGAAACGCCGGCCGGACCAGGCCAGTCTCGATGTCCGCGATGTCCTCGACGAGACGATGCGGATGGTGGACGCGGAGATCGCCCGCCTTGGCATCACCGTCGTTCGCGATCTGGCCGAAGACTTGCCCAGGGTCCGGGGCGATGCCGTGGGCATCCAGCAGGTTACGCTCAACCTCGTGCGGAACGCCCTCGATGCAATGAACGGCGCGACCTCCGTGCGAAGTCTGACCCTCGCGACGCGGCCCGCCGACGGCGGCGACGGAATCGAGATTGCCGTTGCCGATACCGGTCGAGGGCTGCCATCGCAACTGACCGAGAGGGTTTTCGATTCGTTTTTCACAACCAAGAATGAGGGTCTTGGGATTGGTTTGTCCCTGAGTCGTCGGATTGTCGAAGCGCACGGCGGTCGCCTGTGGGCCGAGGCAAACGAGGACTCCGGGGCGGTTTTCAGATTCACACTACCGGCGGAAGGAGTTGAACATGAGCAGTGCAAACCCCATCGTGTTTGTCGTCGATGACGATGAAGCCATCTGTCAGTCTCTGCGTCTTCTGATCGAAGATATCGGTCTGGCGGTTCGAACGTTCAGCGGGGCCCGGCAGTTTCTGGATCACTATGATTCGTCGCAGCCGGGGTGTCTGGTGCTGGACGTGCGGATGTCGGGGATGAGCGGCATCGAACTGCAGGCCCGGCTCAACGAGTTGAACGTGGCGATCCCGACGATCATCATCACCGGTCACGGCGACGTTCCGATGGCGGTGGAGACCATGAAGGCCGGTGCGATCGACTTCATCGAAAAGCCGTTTCGCGATCAGGTCTTGCTCGACAGCGTTCAGAGGGCGATCGAACTGGACCGACGCATCCGGGCGACCAGGGAACATACCAGAGGCTTCCAGTCGCGCATCGAGGGCCTGACCCGTCGGGAACGCCAGGTGATGGATCTGTTGATCCTGGGCAAGTCGAACAAGGTCATCGCCTACGAGCTTGGGATCAGTTCGAAGACGGTTGATTTCCATCGCACCAACATCCTCGACAAGGCGGAGGTCGCCTCCGTGGTGGAACTGGTTCGATTGGCGCATCAGGCGGGAGTAGCCTGGGAAAAGGCTGGGGCGGGCCAGTAAAACGAGGGGAAGCAGTCCCCCCATGCCGGGAAAGTGTCGGGCCGATCTGCGAGAGTTTCCCGTTTATACACAGCCGCATCGGATCGATCAGATAGGTAGGATGATTGTGTCAAGAGGCCACCGAGTGTGGCGCAGAGACTGTGAGGCGGGAAGCGATGTCCGCCCTATGGCACTGGGCCACTGCCGGGGCCGGTGGAGACCTTGGGCTGCGTGGCAGACCAGGATGAGGGTGGGGTCGCATCGAACGCCCCAGAGCGAAAGGGACAGTCATGTACGGCAAACCGATACTCCTCATTGAGGGGCCTGGCGCACGGCCACCTACGGTCAGCGAGGCCCTGGGGCAACTGGGTCTGACCGCCAACGTGGTGCGTTGCCACAGCCTTGGGCAGGCCCTGGATCGGCTCAAGAGCGAGCGCGATCTGGAGCCGGCGGTCATCGTTCTCGATGGTCTGACGGAGACGCACGAGGGCCTGAATGCCCTCAAAGCGGTCAAATCGAGCCAGACGCTGCGGTCGATTCCGGTGGTTGTGCTGGCGCCGTCGGGCGAGGAGCAGGTGGTTGACGAGAGCTTTGCGCTGGGGGCGGCCGGTTTCGTGGTCAAGTCCGGTTCATCAAGCGAGTTCGCCGAGGCTGTTCGAATGATTCACGAGTACTGGACGCTGAGCGAAGTTCCGCCGTGCACGTGATGCAGACTCGATTCTGATGGCGGCGGGGAAAGCCGGCGTTGTCAGAGGTGTCTTCGAAGCCAGCGGGAACGAAATGCATCGCGCAGCCGCTCGGTGAATCGCACGCCCAGACGCTGCGTGCAGATCGACGTATCGTGTCTTCTGAGATCTTCGCTGGTGATGGGCCGGCGTCGCGGCCGAGCCAGCGAGGCCAGCGTGGCGACGAGACTGCCGAGCCGGGCGGCCTTTGATGGCCGAGTCGGCCGGCACGTGTCCGATCGCAGTTGGATTACCGTTGGCGCCACGTGTGCCTTCCGCCTATCTCTGTACTGCCCGTCTGAGCGAGGTAAGCAGTTCATCTCCGGTCCGGCTGATGCCCTCGCTGACGCCGAAGAGCTGGTGCCGCTCGACGATCTCCGGCGCATCGCGGTAGTACCGCTCAATCACCCCGACTCCGCCTTCGGCCGCCCCCGCCGTGCGATACTCGCAGGCCAGCAGCCATGCACTGACTTCCTCTTCGTATTCGGCCGGGTAGATCAGGGCCACGGCGAATCGGTCGTCGGCATACCGGGCCAGTTGGACTTTGGCCCGACAGGGGGGCTCGGCCGTGACCGCGGCAGCGACCAGACGCTTGAAGTCGCCTTGAGCCTGTTCGGCCGCGGTCGAGTAGAAGAGCATCCCCGATTCCAACTGAAAGGTCTGGGCGGACACGCCTTTGATCTCCAGTCGGCCGTCCGGATAGGCCCGATGAATCTTGTAGGCCCTGCCCTCGCGATAGCGTTCGCTTTCGAGCAGTTCGGCCACTTCCTCGGCTGTGAATCCCACCCCGGCCTGGTCGCCGAAATCGAAGATGTACAGCCCGGCGTATCTCTGTGGTTGTTCGAGTTTTGGCAGTTTCATAGCAGGTGATTATACGTCGCAGGAAGGATGCTTGCACGAACATTTCTTGCGGACCGGCCCCTCTGCGCGCGTCGAGAGGTGCGGCGCGGTCAGAGGGGAGTCTGGGCGGCGGCCTGGTTGACGAGGAACAGCACAGCCATGCGCACGGCCAGGCCGTTCCGGACCTGGTCGAGAATGACACTATTCTTGCCGTCGGCGACTTCGCTCTCGATCTCGAGGCCGCGATTGATCGGGCCGGGGTGCATCACGAGGATGTCCGGCTTGGCCCGCTGCATCCGCTCGACCGTCAGGCCGAAGTAACGTGAGTATTCCCGAATCGATGGGAACGGGTTGCCGCCCAACCGTTCGAACTGGATGCGCAGCATGTTGACCACATCGACGTGCTCGATCACCTCGTCGAGCGAGTAGCTGACCTTCACCGGCAGCCGGCTCGCCTCGGCGGGCATCAGCGTCGGCGGGCCGACCAGCGTCACCTCGGCGCCCAGCTTGGTCATGGCCCACATGTCGCTGCGGGCCACGCGGGAGTGCGAGATGTCGCCGACGATGGCGATCTTGAGCCCCTCGAGCGAGCCCCTCATTTGGCGAATGGTGTAGACGTCGAGCAGCGCCTGCGTCGGGTGCTCGCAGAAGCCGTCGCCGGCGTTGATCACGCAGGCGTTGATGCTCCGGCTCAGCAGCTTTGGCGCGCCGGCGGCATTGTGGCGGATCACGACGATGTCGACGCCCATCGCTTCAAGATTGCGCGCGGTGTCCAGCAGGGTTTCGCCCTTGCTGACGGCGCTGCTCTTCTTGGTGAACTCGACGACGTCGGCGCTGAGCCGGCTGGCCGCCAGGCCGAAACTCGTCCGTGTCCGCGTGCTGTCCTCGAAGAACAGGTTGACGACCACCTTGCCGCGCAGAGGCGGGGCCTTCTTGACCGACCGCGTGCTGATCTGCTCGAAGCCCTTGGCCGTATCGAGGATGTAGAGAATCTCCTCGGCCGTGAGGTCCCGCAGACCGATCAGGTGTTTGCGCCGCCAACTGAACTGCTTGCCTTTTCGCGTCATCGCCATAGTCGTGCTGTGCGGTTTCCTGGAGCCGTGGTGAGTGTGTCGCTCCACGATGCTGAGGATGCGGTTCATGGTCCTTACTCGACTACAACCTCGTCTTTTCCGTCCGACTCGATGAGGTTGACCTGGACCACTTGTCCGGGCCCGACCTCCGCCCTATAACCGATATAATCGGCTTGGATGGGGAATTCCCTTCCCCCACGCTCGACGAGGACCGCCAGGCGGATGGCCTTGGGCCGGCCCAGATCGATCAGGGCCGACAGGGCCGCCCGGACCGAACGTCCGGTATACAGCACATCATCGACCAGGATGACGGTCTTGTCGTCGATGTCGAAGCCGATCTCTGTGGTCTGCACCAGGGGATGACCGCTGCTGTGAGGCGCGTTGAGATCGTCACGGTAGAGCGTGATGTCGAGGGTTCCGCAGTGGACCGGCCGGCCCAGCCGCTCGGAAAGACGGCCGGCCAAGCGCTGCGCCAGAATCTCGCCGCGACTGCGAACACCGATAATCACGGGATCGCCGCTCTGTAACGCACGATCGGCGATCTCCTCGGTCAGACCCAGAAGACTTTTGTCGATCTGCTCGGCGTCGAGGATGACCTTCATATCGGCTGTCCACTCTCATTCCGGTTCCACGCGGTTGTTCTGGATCGTTGGGGCAGTATAGCACCCGCCGACCCCCGACGCAAGGCCCACCTCCACAGTTTTAAGAATCCGCGTTGGCAGCACTGGCAGGGGCCGGTATACTGCACCTCGCGGTTGGAAATTGCTTGAAACGGAGGTGGGTTTCTGCTATCATAGGCACAGTCGCAGGGAGGGCGCAGTCCAGCAGCAGGGATGCTGGTTACTGGGGGAGTGATGGCGTGCCGGAGAGCGGTCCCAGCCACATCTTGGGTCTTGTGATGCGAAGAGCAGCAGATGATACGACGATCGTGGTTCGCAGGTTATGGGTCGTTGGCCTGCTGGTCGGCGTATTGGCCTGCGCCGGTGTAGCCGGTGCCCAGGACGCGTTGCTGCTTCAGCCGCAGGGGCTGGACTACATCGGGATTTACGCGTTGCGCCAGATCGATCCGGCTCTGACCGGCGACGGCGTTCGCTTCGGCGTCCTCAGCCGCAGCGTCAGCTACAAGGATGGGGAGCCCCAGAACGACTATCAGCCCAACGTCAAGCACGCCTGTTTCCAGACAGCCAGGCTCCGTTCGTACGACAAAGGCCTGCTGGCCCCGGGCGTGTCCGCTCATTCGACGGCGATCTGTTCGATCCTGTTCGGGGAGGATGCGGCGGCGGCGACGCCGTTCCTCGGCTCGTTTTTCTACCAGGGCGTCGTCCCGGCGGCCGAAGGGCACATCTACGAATACTTCCACTTCGGCGAGCAGTATCTGTTCGAGCAGAACGCCCCGGCGGTGGACGTCATCACCGCCAGCTTCGGCTTCCAGTTTGAAAACTGGTGGACGCGAGGCGTTGAGTCGCTGGCCGAGCACGCCGGGCTTCCCATCGTTGCCAGCGTCGGAAACGGCACCAATGCGTCCGACCCGCCGCTCTATCCAGGGGCCGGGTCCAACGTGATTGGCGTCGGCGTCGTCAGTTCCGTCAAGACCGGCGATCCGGGGATCGACCTGATGCACTTCGCCCTGGCGTATCCGGATCAATCGACTCTCGGGCCGACGCAGGACGATCGCTGCAAACCCGACATCGTGGCGCCGGGCAACTGCATCGTGGCCGGCACGACGGACGATCGCAGCTACACGGCATCGGGCGACTGGTCCAGTTTTGCCACGCCGGTCGTGGCCGGTGTGGTCGGGTTGCTGGTGCAGACCGCCAGACAGGACCCGAGCCTCAGTCCGGCTGTCTCGCCGGACGGCGGCAATTGCGCCATCAAGGCGATTCTGATGAGTTCGGCCACCAAACTGCCGTTCTGGCACAAGGGCCGGCTGACTACCGAAGACGACCGCGAGGTGCCGCTGGACTTCGTCCAGGGCGCCGGGATGGTCAATGCGTTGGGCGCGCATCGAATCCTGACGGCTGGACGCCATTTGCCCGGCATCGTGTCTTCAACCGGCTGGGACCTGAATGAGATCGACAGGGCCCGAGGCCTTCCGCAGGTCTATCGTTTCACAGTCGATGAGTCGATGGGCAAGATGCTCACGGCGACACTCACCTGGAATCGTCATTACCAGCAGGCGTTTCCATTCGAGCGCGTCGCCACCGCCGACAGCGACCTGCGCATCGAGGTTTGGGCGATCGATCCGGAAGACTCGAGCAACGATCTGCTGCTTGACGTCTGCGACAGCAAGGTGGACAACGTCGAGCATATCCACGTGCCGATGCTCCCGGAGTATCGCGTGTACGAACTGGTGGTCTCGTGTGCTGACGGCGACGAGCAGATCGCCGACCGATCCGAGCGCTACGCTCTGGCATGGACGGTGGGCGAGCGGCCGCACGCCAACAGCATTCTCTGGCACGATCTCAACGCCGACGGCGTCGTGGACGAAGCGGACTTGGCCATCTTCCTGGCCAATCGCAGCCTCGGCCTGACCTCGCCCGACGCGTATCTGATCGGCGATGTGAACATGGATGGGGTCATCGACGGCGCCGACCTGGAGAGCCTGTTCGCCAATCAGAACCGCAAGGCCGACTGGCACGTGGAGACGGCCACCAACTAACCGCCGAACGGGATCGTCCCGTTCGTACCGTCGGCAGAGACAGCTTCGGCGAATCCAGTCATGAATTGCACGAGATGCCGGAACATCCTGTGCTGGTGCGTTCTGGCCGCCACGGCGGCGTCGGGCGCCGAGCGCTGGCGTTTCATTGTGACATGTGACAGCCGCCAGGCCGTGACGGGGGTGAACGAGCCCGTTCTGGCGGAACTGGCGAGCGAGGTCGTGCGACATCGCGCGGACTTCCTTCTCTATCCCGGGGACCTTGTCCACGGCGTCCGCGCGACGCCCAACCAGTTCGAGCAGCAGTTGTGGAACTGGGTGCAGGTCATGCGGCCGATCTACGAGGCGGGCATCGGCGTCTATGTCTGCCGGGGCAATCATGAGGCCATGGATGTGGCGGGCGCCGAGCCGGGGACCGAACCTGATCCTATCGACAATCACGCCCTGCGATGGCTCCGCGTCTTTGGCAATGCCGCCCATCCCGACCTGATGCTGCCCGACAACGGCCCCGCCGGAGAGGAGCATATGACCTACGCGGTCGTGCACAAGAACGCGATGATCGTATCGCTCGACCAGTATGCGGGAATCAGGCATCAGATTGCTCACCGCGTCAATCAGGACTGGCTCGACGAGAGACTGGAGCGGAACGCACAGCCTCACGTATTTGTCTTCGGGCACGAACCGGCCTTTCGGACCTATCACTCCGATTGTCTGGATGCGTTTCCATCCCGGCGGGACGCCCTCTGGGAGAGCATCAAACGCGCCGGCGGACGAACCTACTTCTGCGGGCACGACCATTACTACGATCATGCCGTGGTCGACGACGGCGACGGCATGCCCGAAAACGATATTCACCAGTTGATCGTCGCGACGGCCGGCGCGCCGTTCTATACGTGGGCCCCGCCGTACCTCGGCGACAACAGCTATTTTCTTCCCGAACAGCTCTGCCACGCCCCGCGCTATGGCTACGTTCTCGTTGAGGTCGATGACCTGGAGGTCACACTGACGTGGATGGAGCGACGGAGCAACGATCTGTCGCTGCCGCCGCTGTACGGGCCCGGAGAGACCTGGGGGTATCGCGTCGAGCCCGGACCGGTCGTCCTGTGGCCCAACGGCAACGAGCGGCTCGCCGCCTCGCAGGCGCACACGGTGCGATGGAAGACCACCGGGGGCGCCGACATCCGCCAGGTGGTCATCGAATACTCGGCCGACGAAGGGACCAACTGGACGCCTGTGGACCGGGTGACAAACTCGGGCTGCTACGAGTGGAGGGCGCCTGCCGTCGATTCGGACGCCTGCCTGCTCCGCATCCGCGATGCGGACCGATTACACGCCTATGACGTCAGTGACAGGCCGTTCTCGCTCTTCCATTGCCGGATGCAACTTCGGGCCGATCTCAACGGCGATTGCCGCGTCGACTTCGACGACCTGGCGATCCTGCTCGGCGAATGGCTGATGTGCGGCAACCCCGACGACCCCGCCTGCGACCCGCTGCCATAGCCCGCCATCCAGGTCCATCCGTCACGTTGGTGCTCGTGGCTGCAATTTCTTGTGGCATTCTGCGTCTAACTACGTAGAATGGCACGCGGCAATCCGGTGTCGGTCGGTGGTGAATCTGTCGCGCGCTCGCTACGGCGCCGTCGATCGAAGCGCGAGGAAATGGCTCTGATGCTCGATATCCAAGAGGAAATCTCCAAAGCCTGTGAGGGCACCAGCGGCCTGCGCCGGGAGACGACCCGTACCGCGGTCAAGGAGTATTTCCGCACGCTCGGCGCCGGAGGCGTCGCCGCGACGGCGGATTTCGATGCCGCACGGGATCGGGCGATGGGCGTGCTCAAGGCCGGTCTGTTCCGCGTCGAGACGCTGGCCGTCGTCGCCGGCGAGCGTCCGCTCGATGACCGGGCCGTGGCCGGCCTGACCTTGACGTTCGACGCGATCGCCACGCCTCTGAAGATCCCTCACCCGCCGGTCGCCCGCGAGCCGAAGGTCTACACGCTGGCCCTGGCGGCCTTGACAGGTGCCGCCGCAGGGATGCTTGCTCTGGCGTCGCTGTTTCGCTGGGCCTACGACATGCGCGATCTTGGATTGGTGGTGGGGGGGCCTGTCGGTGCGCTTCTGGCGGTGCTGATCGTGCATCGCCTCTCGCGCGTCCGGCTTCTTCTTCGTTTTCTGCCCGGCCTGTCGTCCGACACGCGATCGCTGTCGGGCCATGCCCGCAAGGACCACGAAGCCGTTGTACTCGCCTGCGTCGAGCAGTGGATGGACTGGGCGGTCCCGACGCTGGCGGCATTGTGTCTGCACGGCTCTCTGTCGTCGGAGCCGCAGACGAAGAGGGAGGCCGCGTTCCGGCGAATCGGCAAACTGATCTACACGCTCCACAAGGCGGGGCGCGAGTCCCTGCCCGTCGTGGCAGACGAGTTGATCCAGGAGGCCCGGAACTATGGCTTCGAAGGCCTTGACGGTCCGGCGGCATTCTCCGAGGATCGCGGTCGGGAGCAAGACGCCATGATCTGGAAGGGGGCACTGGCAAACAAGTACGAGACATTCGGTCACATCGTCGAAGGCGATCGTGTCACCGTCGAGCGGCCGCCGGTGGTCTTCGAGGGCAAGGTGATCGACCGCGGCCTGGTCAGAAAAGTGCGAGAGACGACGTGAGATGAACGATCGCAGCGTCCTATCCATCGACTTCGGAACGACGAACTCTTACTACTGCAAGTGTCCGCCCGACCAGATTGCGCCGGTCGGCGTCGATTTCGGAACCGGACGCGACGGCCTGCCCACCGCCATCCTCTATCGAGGCGACCGCGAGCCCCTCGTCGGCGAGGCGGCGCTGCACGAGTTTGGCGAGGCCTCGGGCCCGGAGCGAAAGCAATACCGCCTCTGCACGCAGTTCAAGCCCGACATCGCCCGCAGCGCCGAGGCGGCCGATGCCGCCGTGGGCTTTCTGCGAACGGTGATCGATCAAGCCCGCAGGCAGCATATCGCGCTCGACCCCGTCGAGTTGAATGTGATCTTCGGCATGCCCAGCGAGTCTCAGGGCGATTTCCGCGCAACGCTGACCGAGATCGCAAAGACAGCCGGCTACGGCCAGGTCCGCCTGCTCGACGAACCCAAAGGGGCCTTGCTCTACCACCTGTGGCGAAAGGACTTCTCGCCCGAGGAGGCGCAAAAGGGGATTCTCGTCGTCGACTTCGGCGGCGGGACCTGTGACTTCGCCTTCCTGCAGGGTCTGCGCGTCACAAGCTCGTGGGGCGACATGGAGCTGGGGGGCCGCCTGTTCGACGACCTGTTCTTCCAGTGGTTTGGCGAACAGAACCCGGACGTCGTTCGGGAGCTTCAGGAAACGGGCGACGCCTATTACGTCCATTCCTATCTGTGCCGGGAGGTCAAGGAGTTCTTCTCGCTGACGATGACGCGCGACCGCACCGAGACCGTCAACAAATCTGTCGGCCGGTACGGCAGTCTGCGCGGCATGGACTGGACGGGATTCACCGAGCGGGCGAGCCGCTACGTGCCGAGTCCGACTCTCGTGGAGCACCTTCAGAACATGGGCGTGCAATGCCGGACTGTGACGCAGCGCGACGAGCCCGTCGATCTGGTCGATTGGTTTCGGCGATCGCTGATCCAGGGACTGGGCCAGCAGGCCGTCAAGGGCGGCGACATCAGCCGGGTGATCCTCGCCGGCGGCAGCAGCCAGTGGCCGTTCGTCGCCGACGTGATCGTCGACGCGCTGAACGTCGATTCGTCTCGCCTGTTGCGGAGCGATCGGCCGTACGCCGTGATCGCGCAGGGCCTGGCGATCCTGCCGGCGCTGCAGAAGCAGTTCGAGCAGACGCGAGAGACGCTGCGCGCCGACCTGCCGCAATTCTGCCGGACGCGGGTCCGTCCACTCGTCGAACGCGTCACCGGGACGTACATTTCCCAGGTCGCCACCGACGTGACGTTAGAGGTATTCGACAAGTCCATTCGGCCCGTTCTGGAGGAGTTCCGAACCAGGGGAGGTTCGGTGAGCGCTTTGCGGGAGACCATCGGCGCCAATGTCAAGGCTGACGAAGACCGGCTCAGGGAGATCATCGAGGCCCGGATGCGGACCTTGAGCCTGGGCCTGCCCGGACAGCTCAACGAGCTGCTGGCCGGATGGTTCGGCTCCTACGGCCTGAGCGTGGGCGACAAGCCGGTCGGCGACGGGCAAGCCGTCTCCGTTCAGCGCGACATGATCGGACCGGAAGCGCCGGACCTCTATGGCGGAATCATGGAGACCGTTGGCTGGTTCGTCGTGGCCATGGCGACCAGCGCCGGCGCCATGATCTGTGGCGGGACCGGCATGGCCCTGCTGGCGTCCGGGCCGGTGGGCCTGCTGGCCGGGGCGTTGCTCAGCGCCGTGGCCGCGTTTCTGGCCGTTCGGTATGGCAAGGTCCGGGCCAAGGAACTGGCTGACAACTGGAACGCTCCGGCGTGGGTCGTCAAGCGGGTCATGACGCCGGCGCGGATCGCCAGAGCGCGAACCGAATTCCGGGGCCGACTCGAAGAGATGCTCCGCCGAGAGACGGCAAGCCTCCAGGATCAGATGGAAGCACGCATCCGCGAGATCACGGAATCCCAGATCGAAGGCCTTTCCGAAGTCGCCCAGCTCTGACCGTCGCATGGCCGTAAGAGCAGGGGGCCTGTCTCCTGCGAAACAGGCCCCCGATTGCACTCGCGATGGCACCGTCCAGGTTCGTTTCCTGCGAACCGATCACTCTGAATCGAAAGGACGACCGAAACCGACGTCGTCCACGTAGACCGTGCCGGCGCCGCCGGCGGTCGGACTGGTCTTGCTGCCCACGCCGATCACCATCGTCTGGATGCGAGCCAGGTTCACGCCCGCCAGATCGGTGT